>JAFIEN010000427.1 GCA_020832515.1 Rubellimicrobium sp.
GGGGGGGGGGCTGGGGCGGGGGGGCGGCGGTGCGCCCCGCGGGGCCCCCGCCGGGGCCGCGCACACCGGGCGGGGGCCCCCCGGGGGGGGGCGGCCCCCCCCGCTTCTGATCTGCGGCAAGGGGCACGAGACCGGGCAGATCGTGGGCCGCGACGTGCTGCCCTTCGACGATGCAGAACAGGCCAGCATCGCGGTGGCTGCCCTGGAGGGGCGGGGATGACGGATGCGGGGGCCGTGGGTCGGCGGTACCAGGCACCGGCCTGTGCCATGGGCGTGGGGGATTTGCCTGGCCCGAGGGCCGTTTCGGGCATGTCCGAAGGGCGGGCGGACAACGCGCGCCAGGCGCAGCGCACATCCCCGGCGCACCTGCGCCAGAACCCCGGAGCAACCTCATGACCCACCTCTGGACAAGCGCCGAGGCCGCCCTTGCCACCGGCGGCACCGCAACCCGGCCCTGGGTGGCCGACGGCGTGTCGATCGACACGCGCACCCTTGCCCCCGGAGACCTCTTCATCGCCCTTTCGGCTGCGCGCGACGGCCACGATTTCGTGGCCGAGGCGCTTGCCAAAGGGGCCGCCGCCGCCCTTGTCGCCCGCCACCCCGAGGGCGTGCACGAGGATGCGCCCCTTCTCATCGTCGCCGATGTGCTGCCCGCGCTCGAGGCGCTGGGCCGCGCCGCCCGCGCCCGCACCCGTGCCCGCGTCCTTGCCATCACCGGCTCTGTCGGCAAGACCTCGACCAAGGACATGGCGGCCCGCGTCCTTGCAGCCCAAGGCCGCACCCATGCCGCCGAGGCCAGCTACAACAACCACTGGGGCGTGCCCCTGACGCTTGCCCGCATGCCCGCCGCGACCGAGTTCGCCGTGATCGAGATCGGCATGAACCACCCCGGCGAGATCGCCCCCCTGGCCCGCATGGCCCGGCCCCATGTCGTGATCGTCACGACCGTCGGCGCGGCCCATCTCGAAGCCTTCGGCAGTCTCGAGGGGATCGCGGTCGAGAAGGGTTCGATCTGCGAGGGGCTGGAACCCGCGGGCACCGCGGTCCTGCACGGCGACATTCCCCAGACTCCGATCCTGATCGAGGCCGCGACCCGGGCGGGCGCCCGGATCCTGACCTTCGGCGAGGGCAGGGCGAACCACCACCGCCTGAGCGACATCCGCGTCCGCGACGGGGCGACGGTCGGACAGGGCCGGGCCTGGCGCACGCCGTTCCTGCTGCGGATCGCCGCCGAGGGGCGGCATTTCGCGGTCAATGCGCTTGCCGTTCTGGCGGCGACCCGCGCGCTTGGCGCGGACCGGACGCTGTCGCTTCTGGCGCTTTCGGACTGGGCCCCGCCCGCCGGACGCGGCGCGCGCGAGGTGATCTTGCTGTCGGGTGGGCAGGAGGGCGAGACGTTCGAGCTGATCGACGATGCCTTCAATGCCAACCCCTCGTCCATGGCGGCCGCCGTCGCCGTGCTTGCGGCGACGCATCCGCTTGATGGGGTCGGGCGGCTGGGCCGCGGACGACGCATCGCCATCCTTGGCGACATGCTCGAACTTGGCCCCGGCGAGGCGGCGCTCCATGCCGGTCTTGCGGACCTCGCGGGAATGGAGCGCGTGGACCTTGTCCATTGCTGCGGCCCCCGGATGCGCGCGCTTTTCGAGGCGCTTCCCGAGGCGCGGCGCGGGCGCTGGGCGGCCCAGGTCGAGGATCTTCTGCCGCATGCGGCGCGGATGGTGGATGCGGGCGATGTGGTCCTCGTCAAGGGTTCGAAAGGCAGCCGGGTTGCGCGGATCGTTGACGCCATCCGCAAACTGGGGCAACGAGCGCCCGTCGCAGACGGGGAAGGGTGACGAATGCTGTTCTGGCTCACGGCCTTTTCGGAAGGCGGGGATGTCTTCAACCTGTTTCGCTACATCACTTTCCGCGCCGGCGGCGCCTTCTTCACGGCGCTGTTCTTCGGCTTCTATTTCGGCCCGCCGCTGATCAACGCGCTGCGCCGCACGCAAGGCAAAGGCCAGCCGATCCGCTCGGACGGACCGGAGGGGCATTTCGTCAAGGCGGGCACGCCCACCATGGGGGGGCTTCTGATCGTCGGCGCGCTTCTGACCGCGACGCTGCTCTGGGCGCGGCTCGACAATGCGTTCGTGTGGATGCTGCTTTTCGTGACGCTGTCCTTCGCGCTGATCGGCTTTGCCGACGACTACGCCAAGGTGCGGCGGCAGTCCTCCTCGGGCGTGTCGGGAAAGGTCCGTCTCGGCCTTGGCTTTCTGGTCGCGCTGATCGCGTCGGTCTGGGCCAGCGCCTATCACCCCGAGGAGCTTGCCCTGCAGCTTGCGGTGCCGGTGTTCAAGGATGTGCTGTTCAACCTGTCGTGGTTCTTCATTCCCTTCGCCATGGTGGTGATCGTGGGGGCGGCCAATGCGGTGAACCTGACCGACGGTCTTGACGGTCTGGCGATCATGCCGGTGATGATCGCGGCCGGGACCTTCGGGGTCATCACCTATGTCGTGGGCTCATCGTCGATCGCCAACGACCTGGGCGTCCATGCGGTGCCCGGCACGGCCGAAATCATGGTCTTCTGCGCCGGGCTGATCGGGGGTGGGCTTGGCTTTCTGTGGTACAATGCGCCGCCTGCGGCAGTCTTCATGGGCGATACCGGCAGCCTTGCACTGGGCGGCGCACTGGGGGCGATCGCGGTCGCCACCAAACACGAGATCGTGCTGGCCGTGGTCGGCGGTCTTTTCGTGGTCGAGGCGCTGTCGGTGATCATCCAGGTGGCCTATTTCAAGCGCACGGGCAAACGGGTCTTCCTCATGGCGCCGATCCACCACCATTACGAAAAGAAGGGCTGGGCCGAGGCCCAGATCGTGATCCGGTTCTGGATCATCGCGCTGGTGCTGGCGATGATCGGCCTTGCGACGCTGAAGGTCCGCTGACAGATGGCTGCGCGCCCGACCGGGACGAGGCTGAGGGGGGCGCTGCCCCCCGTCTCCTGCGGAGACTCCCCCCGGGATATTTGGAAACG
>JAFIEN010000428.1 GCA_020832515.1 Rubellimicrobium sp.
CTTCGCCGACATCTTCTACAACAACTGCTTCAAGAACGGCATCCTGCCCATCGTCCTGCCCGAGGCCGAGCGCGACGCCTGCATGAAGGATGCCGAAAAGGGCGCGAATGCCCGGATCGAGATCGACCTTGGCACCCAGACCATCACCCTGTCCGACGGGCAGGTGATCGGGTTCGAGATCGATCCGTTCCGCAAGCATTGCCTGATCAACGGTCTCGACGACATCGGGCTGACGATGGAGAAGGAAGCCTCGATCTCGGCCTTCGAGGCGCAAGCGGCACAGACCCGTCCCTGGGTGTGATCCGGGCCGGGTGTCCTCAGGCTTGACCGGCGCGCGCGGTGCTGCGCTGGTCATGTCCCGTCAGACGCCAAGGCACCATCGCACGACGGCCTTCTGGGCATGCAGCCGGTTCTCGGCCTCGTCCCAGATCACCGAATGCGGCCCGTCCATCACTGCACTTGTCGCCTCGTCGTCACGATGGGCGGGCAGGCAGTGCATGAAGAGCGCGTCCGGCTTGGCCCGCGCCATCAGCGTCTCGTTCACCTGATAGGGGCGCAGCTGGTTGTGGCGCCGTTCGCGCGCCGATTGCGGATCGTGCATGCTGACCCAGGTGTCGGTGACGACAAGATCTGCCCCCTCGACCGCCCTGAACGGATCGCGCTCGATCCTGACCGTCGCGCCTTTCGCGTGGGCCTCGTCGAGGAAGATCTGCTCGGGGTCGAGCGGTTCCGGCCCGGTAAAGGTCAGGTCGAAGCCGAACTGGCCCGAGGCATGGGCGAAACTGGCGAAGACATTGTTGCCATCACCCGACCAGACCACCTTGCGCCCCCGGATCGGGCCCCGGTGCTCTTCATACGTCATGATATCGGCCATGATCTGGCAGGGATGGCTGCGGTTCGTCAGGCCGTTGATCACCGGCACGGTCGCGTGTTCGGCCATCTCGAGCAGGGTTGCCTCCTCGAAGGTGCGGATCATGATGAGGTCGACATAGCGACTCATGACCCGGGCGGTGTCGGCGATCGTCTCGCCGTGGCCCAGCTGCATGTCGGCGCCCGAGAGCACCATGGTCTGCCCGCCCATCTGACGCACGCCGACGTCGAAGCTGACGCGGGTGCGGGTCGAGGGCTTCTCGAAGATCAGCGCCACCATGCGGCCTGCCAGCGGCTGGTCATCGTCGGGCAGGCCCTTGGGGCGGCCGTTGCGGGCGGCCTTCATGGCATGGCCCGCGTCGATCATGGCGCGAAGGGCGGCGGGGTCGGTCTTGTTGATGTCGAGGAAGTGGTTCATCGGACTGCGCTTTCCGGGAAAAGCCGGGGGGCTGTCTGCCCCCCCGAACCCCCCCGAGGATATTTGTGAACAAAAGAAGATCAGGTCGGGGTGAGGGCGGTGGCGGTGCGCTCCAGCCGGGTGAGGGCCTCGGCGATATCGGCGTCGGGGATGTTGAGGGCTGGCAGGAGGCGGATCAAGTTGTCGGCGGCGGGCACGGTGAGCAGATGCTGGGCATAGGCGGCGCTCAGGACCTCGGTGTTGGGCAGCGCGCATTTGAGGCCGAGCATGAGGCCCGCGCCGCGGACACTTTCGAAGACCTTGGGGTGGGAGGCGACCAGCCCCTCGAGTCCTTGCCGCAGGAGGGCGGCCTTGCGGTTGACCTCGGACAGGAAGGCCTCGGTGGCGACGATCTCCATGACCGCGGCGCCCACGGCGCAGGCGAGCGGGTTGCCGCCATAGGTGGAGCCGTGGCTGCCTGCCGTCATGGCGCTGGCGGCGGCCTCGGTCGCCAGCACGGCGCCGAGGGGGAAGCCGCCGCCGATGCCCTTGGCGACCATCAGGATGTCGGGGGCGATGCCCGCCCATTCATGCGCGAAGAGGCGGCCGGTGCGGCCCATGCCGCATTGCACCTCGTCGAGGATCATCAGCACGCCGGTTTCGTCGCAGAGGTCGCGCAGGCCCTTGAGGCAGGCGTCGGGCAGGGGGCGGATGCCGCCTTCGCCCTGCACGGGTTCCACGATCACCGCGCCGACATCGGCTTCGCGCATCGCCTTCTTCAGGGCCTCATGATCGCCCCAGCCCAGCTGGGTGAAGCCGGGCAGGAGGGGGGCATAGCCCTTGGTCATCTTCTCGGACCCGGCGGCGGCGATGGCGGCGGAGGAGCGGCCGTGGAAGGCGCCCTCGAAGGCGAGGATGCGGGTCCGGTCGGGCTGGCCCTGTTCGTGCCAGTTTTTCCGGGCCATCTTGACGGCAAGCTCGCAGGACTCGGTCCCGGAATTGGTGAAGAAGACCGTATCGGCGAAGGTCCTGTCGACCAGCAGATCGGCCAGCCGCTCCTGTTCGGGGATGCGGTAGAGGTTCGAGACATGCCAGAGCCGCCCCGCCTGTTCCGTCAGCGCCGCGACCAGCGCTGGGTGGGCATGGCCCAGCGCATTCACCGCGATGCCAGCGGCTAGGTCGAGGTAGCGCTGCCCGTCGTCCGCCACCAGCCAGGAGCCTTCGCCCCGGGTGAAGGTCAGTGGCGCGCGGTTGTAGGTCGGCAGGATGGTCGGGATCATCGGATCGGTCCTAAGGGAAACACGACAAGTGGTGCCGCAGGGGCGAGGCGTCGTCAATCATCATGGGGAAGGGCCACGGGGCGCGCGCGCGGGGGGGCCGCTGGGCCGGGGGCCTGCGTCAGCGTCGGATCAGGGTGAGGGACGGCCAGCGGGTCATGCGCTGCCTTCTAGGAGCAGGGAGTGGTTTTGGGAAGGGGTGATCTTGTGGCCTCCATCTGGCCTCCATCTGGCCCGGGGTGCCTTCGGCGGCTTGCACCCGGCGGCGCGCGGTTGTATCTCGGTGCGTCGCGGCTAGAATGCCCGCGAAACGGACAAGGCACCGGGGCGGGCGCGGCAGGCGCGGCTCCGAGGCGAGGCAGGACCCCGGAGGACACTCATGTCGTGGACCGATGAGCGCGTCGAGACACTCAAGCGGATGTGGACCGAGGGCCAGTCCGCAAGCCAGATCG
>JAFIEN010000429.1 GCA_020832515.1 Rubellimicrobium sp.
TCCGGGGCGGTTCCGGCAGTTCTATCAATGCGATGCGGATACGGTGGGCGCGGCGAGCGTGGCCGCCGATGCCGAGATCTGCGCCATGCTGGCCGACACGCTGGAAGAGGTGGGCATCCCGCGCGGGGATTACGTGGTGCGGGTGAACAACCGCAAGGTGCTTGAGGGGGTTCTGGATGCCGTCTACGGATACGATCCGGACAACGAGCGGGCACAACTCGGGGCTGTCCATGACCGAATGATCAATAAGGACGACATCCTCCGAACAATCGACAAGTTCGACAAGGTTGGAGCAGAAGGGGTTCGCCTGCTTCTGACGACTGGCCGGATGGATCAGTCAGGTGACTTCACAAAAGGCTGTGGGCTTTCAGACGAGCAGGCCGAATTGGTTCTCGGCTTCCTCGAATCCCGGGGCGTCAGCAACGCTCAAACCCTCGCCAATCTTGAGCGTCTGGTTGGTTCGATACCGAAGGCGCAGGATGGAATTGGCGAACTTCGCATGATCGCGGATTTGATGGCTGCTCAGGGCTACTTTGAAGACCGCATCCTCATAGACCCGTCCGTCGTCCGCGGCCTCGGCTACTACACCGGCCCGGTTTTCGAGGCCGAACTGACCTTCGAGATCACCGACGACAAGGGCCGCCCGCAGCGCTTCGGCTCGGTCGCAGGCGGCGGGCGTTATGACGGTCTGGTCGAACTCTTCACCGGGCAGAAGGTGCCTGCGACCGGGGTTTCCATCGGGGTGGACCGGCTTCTGGCGGCGCTGCGGGCCAAGGGCCGGATCGGCGGGGCGGATGCGGCGGGGCCGGTCGTCGTCACCGTGATGGACCGCGACCGGATGGCCGATTACATGGGCATCGTGGGCGAGCTCCGGCGCGCGGGCATCCGGGCGGAGTTGTATCTCGGTAACCCGAAGAACTTCGGCAACCAGTTGAAATACGCCGACAAACGCGCCTCTCCGGTCGCGGTGATCGAGGGTGCGGACGAAAAGGCCCGAGGCGTGGTGCAGATCAAGGACCTTATCCTTGGTGCCCGGATCGCCGCCGGTGCCAGCCTCGAGGAATGGAAGGACCGCCCCTCGCAATACGAGGTGCCCCGCTCCGGGATGGTCGACCGCATCCGCGCCATCCTTGCCGGGCATGGCATCGACGAAGGCGCAGGCAGGTGATCGACAGCGCCGCCAAGGCCGCCGCCCGGGCCGAGGCTGCCCGGCTGACCGCGCTCTTCGCGGAGGCGGGCGCATCGCTGGTCGAGGCCGCGATCCTGCAACCGGCCGATATCCTGCTGGATCTTTACGGCGAGGATATCCGCGCCCGCGCCTATGTGACCGGCGATCCCCTGCGCGGCGAGATGATGCTGCGCCCCGATTTCACCGTGCCGGTGGTGCAGATGCATATGGACAGCGGCGCCGATCCCGCCCGCTACACCTATGCGGGCGAGGTGTTCCGCCGGCAGGAGCTGGACGAGCAACGACCAAACGAATTCCTGCAGGTGGGTGAGGTCTTCGACGGCGCCGATCCCGCCCGCGCCGATGCCGAGGTCTTTGCCATGATCGCGCGCGGCCTGGGCGACCTGCCGGTCCGCGCAGCGACGGGCGATATCGGCATCCTGATGGCCGCCGTCCGGGGCCTGCGCACGACGCAAGCCCGCAAGACGGCACTCCTGCGCCATATCTGGCGGCCCCGCCGATTCCGGGCGCTTCTGGACCGGTTCGGGGGGCGGGTGCCATTGGCAGCCACGCGGGTGGCACTGCTGGAGAAGGCCGATCCTTTCGCCGGTGCCGGTCCCGACATCGGGCTGCGCGCGCGCGCCGAAGTGGCCGAGCGGATCGGGACGATCCGTGCCGATGCCGAAGCCCCGCCGATCTCGGCCGAGGAACTCGGGCTGATCGACGCGATCCTTGCCCTGCGCGAGACGCTTCCGCATGTGATCTCGGAACTTCGCGACATCGCGGTGGACCTGCCGGCCATCGGCCCGGCCGTGCAACGGCTGTCGGACCGGGCAGGAGCGCTGGGCGATCGAGGCGTCGATGTCGAGCATCTCGAGTTCGAGGGCAGTTTCGGGCGAACGGCGCTCGAGTATTACGACGGCTTCGTCTTCGGATTTCAGGCCGAGGGGCGGCCGGGCCTGCCGCCGGTGGCCACGGGCGGGCGCTACGACGCGCTGACCGCGATCCTGGGGCAGGGTCGGGCGGTGCCGGCCGTGGGCGGCGTGATCCGGCCCGAACTGGTCGTGGCGCTGCGAGAGGGGCGCGCATGACCCTTCGCCTTGGCGTGCCGTCCAAGGGGCGGCTGATGGACAAGACCTTCGACTGGTTCGCCGCGCGCGGCATCACCCTGCGCCGCGCCGGGTCCGAGCGTGACTATGCGGCCGTGGTCGAGGGGGTCGAGGGGGTGGAACTGGTCCTGCTCTCGGCCGGCGAGATCCCGCGCGACCTGTCGCTGGGGCGCATTCATCTGGGGGTGACGGGCTCGGACGTTGTGCGCGAGAAGGTGCCAAACTGGGACCGGCGGATCGTCGAACTGGCGGCATTGGGCTTTGGCGGGGCGGATCTGGTGATCGCGGTGCCGCAGGGCTGGGTCGATGTGGACAGTCTGGACGATCTGGACGCGGTCTGCGCGGCATTCCGCCGCCGCCACGGCTTTCGCCTCAGGATCGCGACCAAGTATCACCGGATGGTGCGCGACTTCCTGCAATCGCATGGCGTGGCGGATTATCAGCTGGTCGACAGCCAGGGCGCAACCGAGGCGACGGTGAAGCACGAGACCGCAGAGGCGATCGCCGACATCACCTCGACGGGCGAGACGCTGCGGGCCAACGGGCTGAAGGTGCTGCCCGACGGGCTGATCCATTCCAGCCAGGCGACGCTGTTCAAGTCACGCACGGCGGTCTGGACGCCCGAGGATCGTGCCGCGCTGAAGCGGATCGAGGGCTTGCTCCGGATCTAGGCGCGGGACCGGAAATTGCGCAATTTACGGCCG
>JAFIEN010000430.1 GCA_020832515.1 Rubellimicrobium sp.
TGTCGATTTCCAGCACCATGACCTCGACTTCCTGGCTGGTCGAGACGATCTTGCCGGGATGCACGTTCTTCTTGGTCCAGGACATTTCCGAGACATGGACCAGCCCTTCGACCCCCGGTTCCAGCTCCACGAAGGCGCCGTAATCGGTGATGTTGGTCACGCGGCCGGTATGGGTCGATTCCAGCGGGAACTTGCGTTCCACCGCATCCCACGGATCTTCCTGCAGCTGCTTCATGCCAAGGCTGATGCGGTGGGTCTCGCGGTTGATCTTGATGACCTGCACCTTGATCGTCTCGCCGATCGAGACGATCTCGGACGGGTGGTTGACCCGGCGCCAGGCCATGTCGGTGACGTGCAGAAGCCCGTCCACACCGCCAAGATCGACGAAGGCACCGTATTCGGTGATGTTCTTGACCACACCGTCCACGACCTGACCCTCGGTCAGGTTGCCGATCACCTCGGCGCGCTGTTCGGCGCGGGATTCTTCAAGGATCGCGCGGCGCGAGACGACGATGTTGCCCCGCCTGCGATCCATCTTGAGGATCTGGAACGGCTGCTTGAGGCCCATGAGCGGGCCTGCGTCGCGGACCGGGCGCACATCGACCTGAGAGCCGGGCAGGAAGGCCACGGCACCGCCCAGATCGACGGTGAAGCCGCCCTTGACCCGGCCGAAGATCGCGCCCTCGACACGGTCCTCTTTGTCGAACGCCTTTTCCAGACGGTCCCAGGCCTCTTCGCGGCGGGCCATCTCGCGGCTGATGACAGCCTCGCCCCGGGCGTTCTCGACCTGGCGCAGAAAGACCTCGACCTCGTCACCGACGGTGATCGAGGTGGCCTCTCCGGGATTTGCGAATTCCTTGATGTCGACGCGGCCTTCCATCTTGTAGCCGACGTCGATGATGGCCTGTCCCGCCTCGATGGCGATGACGCGGCCCTTGACGACACTGCCCTCGGAGGGTGTGTCGATTTCGAAGCTTTCGTTCAGGAGGGCTTCGAAATCCTCCATCGTTGCATTAGCGCTCATGCGTTTTCAGTATCCTTGCATCTTGGTTTTCCGGCCAGGCGGTTGTCTCCGCCGGTCTTGCTCGACCCATCGTCGCGATACGGTTGCCGGCAGGGCCCCGAAAACAAAGAGGGTCGGTTGCCCGACCCTGCTCAAGTTCTCAAGCCCGCAGGTGTCCCCCCGCTTCAACGCCCGTCGCATACAGCCTTGAGGCGCGCAAGGCAAGCCCGCCGTTGCCGCCAGGGCCCGCTGGCGTCCGTCCCCTCGCATCCCGACTGCACCATCCTTGATCGAGAGGACCGACGTCAGCCATGGCGACCGTCTCGCGCTTGCGGCAAGAACGACCGCACCTGCGTGGCTGCAGGAAAGGACGGCAGCTATCTGCCGACGATCTCGACCCGGCGGTTCATGCTGCGCCCTTCCTCGGTGCTGTTGTCGGCGATCGGCTCGGCCTCGCCCCGGCCCATCGAGGCGATGGTGACACCCTCAAGAGCAACCAGAGCGGCAAGATAGTCGCGCACCGCAGCCGCGCGCGCCTCGGACAGGGCAAGATTGTAGGACTCGCTGCCGGTCGAATCCGTATGGCCGATCACGGTGAACGCGTCGATGCGCGCCCGCGCGATCTCGACCGAGAGCGCGTCAAGGGCGGCGCGCGCCTCGTCGCGCAGACCGGCACTGTCCAGCTCGAAAAGGACCGCTCCATCGAGCACGAACCGCATGGCCGATCCGATCGCCGCGACGGCGTCTATGTCGGCGCCGGCGTAGTCCGTGCCGCAGTCCACGCCGTCATCCGTCAGGCGGACATAACGGAAGCTGCTGCCGGCAGGCACCCTGCCCGCGATATCGACCTCGGCCCTGCCGCCCTCGATCGCGCCGATATCCGTCCATGTCTCGCCATCTTCGGATATGGCAAGGAACATGCCCTCGACCCTCGGGCCGACCTCGAAGACATAAAGATCCGGCCCCTCGACATCGACAAGCGCATTGTCGGTGAACTGAAGCGTCAGGACCCCGTCGCAGCCAAGCGAAACGAAGCTGCCATCGCGCACATTCCCGCTGAAGTCGGGCGCGCCCAAAGCCTGCCCGGGATCGCGCGCCGTCTCGGCGATGGAACCCGTGCCCGACCGGTAGTCGACGACAAGATCGGCAAACGAGCGGTCCCCCTGCGGCAGCACGACCGAGCCCCGCACGCCGTCGCTGTATTCCCGGCTTTCCTGCGTCTGGGCCATCGCAAGGCAGGGCAACAGCGCGAGAGCCAGAAAAGGGGTGACGGCAGGCAGGTTGATCGACATGGGCAGCTTCCGTTCCGCAACACTGGACTGATGCCTAGGGAAATGCGCAGCGGCAGGCAATGCATTGCAATGACAGCATCACGCGGGCCGGGCGGGCCGCCGACTGAAATTGGCCAATTTCAGCCCTGCCCGGCCAGTTGCGCCGCGACCAGATCCCGTGCCGGCCCCACCGCCGCCTCGACCGTCAGCTCCGATGTCTCCGGTGCACCGTATCCACCGCCGCCCGAAGCGGCGCATCCGCCCGCCCCATGCCGCGCGTATCGCCTGCGCGCAGATCCCCGAGCAGCGGGCGTCATCGGTCTCGCGGCCCGCAGCGCAAGGCTCCTCATGACGCCGCCCCGCAGGCAGTTCGGGGCTGGCGGTGACGTCGGGCTTCACCTCCGCCCCGGCCAGATCACCGTCCCGATACGTGCCCGTCCGGCACGGCACCGCTTTCGCCGCGGGCGAAATCCTGCCGGAATGTCACCCGCGCCGCCCGCATCCCGGCAAGTGCTGCCACCCGGCTGGCCGCCACGGCACGGCCGATGATCCTCTTTCCCGCCAAAGCCCCGTCACATCCCGGCCCCCGTAGGGCGGGGGGGCCCCCCCCCCCCCCCCCCCCGCCCGGGGGGGCCCCCCCCCCCCCACCCCCGCCCGCCCCCCCCCCCCCCCCCCCCCCCACCGGCCCCCCCCCCCCCC
>JAFIEN010000017.1 GCA_020832515.1 Rubellimicrobium sp.
GGCGCGCGCCCAGGGCCTGGCGATCCTGGCGACCAACGACGTCCTTTACCACGCGCCCGACCGCCGCCCGCTGCAGGATGTGATGACCTGCATCCGCGAGAAATGCACGCTCTGCGAGGCAGGCTTCCGGCTGGAGCCCAATGCCGAGCGGCATCTGAAATCGCCCGAGGAGATGGTCCGCCTTTTCTCCGAATGGCCCCATGCGATCCGCGCCGCCCGCGCCGTGGCCGATGCCTGTCGCTTCGACCTCGAGGAGTTGCGCTACGAATATCCCCGCGAGGTGATCCCCGAGGGGCGCAGCCCGCAAGACTATCTCGAGGAGCTGACCTGGAAAGGGGCCGCGCGCCGCTATCCCGGCGGCATCCCGCCCGGGACGCGGGCCACGCTCGACAAGGAACTGGCGATGATCGCCAAGCTCGACATCGCGCGCTATTTCCTGACCATCCACGACATCATCCGCTTCGCCCGCGAGGAGGCGCAGCCCCCGATCCTGTGCCAGGGGCGCGGCTCGGCAGCCAATTCCGCCGTCTGCTATGTGCTGGGTATCACCGCCGTGGACCCCGCCCAGCACCAGCTTCTGTTCGAGCGGTTCATCAGCGAGGAACGCAAGGAGCCCCCCGATATCGACGTCGATTTCGAGCACGAGCGGCGCGAGGAGGTGATCCAGCATATCTATCAGAAATACGGGCGCGACCGCGCGGGCCTTTGCGCCACCGTGATCCACTACCGCCCCCGGTCCGCGATCCGCGAGGTGGGCAAGGTCATGGGCCTGTCCGAGGATGTGACCGGCGCGCTCGCCCGCACCATCTGGGGCTCATGGGGCAAGGAGGTGAACGGCACCCATGTGGCCGAGGCGGGCCTTGACCTGTCGGATCCGGTGTTGCGGCGCACCATCATCCTTGCGCAGCAGCTGATCGGGATGCCGCGCCATCTGGGCCAGCATGTGGGCGGCTTCATCCTGACCGAACGCCCGCTGACGGAAACCGTGCCGATCGGCAACGGCGCCATGCCCGACCGCAGTTTCATCGAATGGGACAAGGACGACATCGACGCCTTGGGCATCCTCAAGGTCGATATCCTGGCCCTTGGCATGCTGACCTGCATCCGCAAGGCCTTTGACCTGATCGACGCGCATCACGGGCAGCGCTACGACCTTGCCTCCGTCCCGCAGGAGGATCCGCGGGTCTATGACATGCTGTGCAAGGGCGACAGCATCGGCGTCTTTCAGGTGGAAAGCCGGGCGCAGATGAACATGCTGCCGCGCCTGCGGCCGCGCACCTTCTATGACCTGGTGATCGAGGTGGCCATCGTCCGGCCCGGGCCCATTCAGGGCGACATGGTTCATCCCTACCTGCGGCGGCGCAGCGGAGAGGAGGCGGTCGACTACCCCTCGCCCGCGCCGCCGCATGACCCGGAGGAACTCAAGCACATCCTTGGCCGCACCCTTGGCGTGCCGATCTTTCAGGAACAGGCGATGAAGATCGCGATCGAGGCCGCGCAATTCTCGCCCGCCGAGGCGAATGAGTTGCGCAAGGCGATGGCGACCTTCCGGTCGCGTGGCACGATCGGGCTGTTGCAGGACAAGATGGTGGGCCGGATGGTCGCGCGCGGCTATGACGAGGATTTCGCGCGGCGCTGTTTCGACCAGATCAAGGGCTTCGGTGAATACGGCTTTCCCGAAAGCCATGCGGCGAGTTTCGCGCTGCTTGTCTATGTCTCCTCATGGCTGAAATGCCATTTCCCCGATGTGTTCGGGGCGGCTTTGCTGAATTCCCAGCCGATGGGGTTCTATGCCCCGGCCCAGATCGTGCGCGACATGGTGAACCATGGCGTGACGGTGCGCCCGCCAGATGTGAACTTCTCGGACTGGGATACCACGCTGGAACCCATATCCACCGGGGGCCTTGCCGTGCGCCTTGGGCTGCGCCAGATCGGCGGCTTGCCGGTGGCCGCAGCAGCCCGCTTGCTGGCCGCGCGCGCGGCACCCTTCGAGGGCATCCCCGAGCTTCAGGCCCGCGCCGGGCTGTCGGCCGCGCATGTGCGGCGGCTGGCCGAGGGGGATGCGATGCGCTCGATGTTCATCGACCGCAGGCAAGCCTTGTGGGAGGCGAAGGGTCTGCGCGACGCGCCCGATCTGCCGCTGTTCCGGGACGGCACGGACGAGGGGGCGGAAGGGTCTGTGCCGCTGCCGGTGATGCCGCTTCGCGAACAGGTAGTGGCCGATTACCAGACGCTGCGGCTGTCGCTGAAGGCCCATCCGATGGCCTTCCTGCGCAAGAGCCTACGCAAGCAGGGCTATGCCGCCTGCGCCGATCTGGCCCATGCGCGGAACCGGCAGCGGCTGAAACTTGCGGGGCTGGTGCTGGTGCGCCAGCGGCCGGGGACGGCCAAGGGCGTCTGTTTCATCACGCTCGAGGATGAGACGGGCACCGCCAATCTGGTGGTCTGGCCCAAGGTGATGGAGGCCTTCCGCAAGGTCGTGATGCAGTCGCGGCTTCTGGTGATCCACGGCTATGTGCAGCGCGATGTCGAGATCGTGCATGTCGTGGCCGAACGGCTCGAGGATCGTTCGGATGCGCTTCTGCGCCTGTCGCCCGACGGGATCGCGCCCTCCCTTGCCCGGGCCGACGAGGTGAACCGGCCGCAGGGCAGCGATCTGGCCAATCCGATGTCGGCCGCCCATCAGGGGCATCCGCGCAATGTGCGCGTGATCCCGAAAAGCCGGGATTTTCACTGACGGCAGACAAGCCGCCAGAGGCGCGCGCCCAAAGATTGGGCAGATGCCACGGGCAGGTCAGAAAAGGCACAAGAGCCTGCTTGCCGCCCCGCATTTCCCCCGTAAGATCGGCCGCATGATGCAGGCGCAACTCTATGACGAAATGTGGGGCCAGGGGCAGGTCCAGGCCCTCGGCGATAGTCCGGCGCAGGTCCAGTATGCGGGCCTGCGCGACCCCTATGCCGCCTTCGACGAATGGCTCAGGAGCGAAGACCCCGCCCGCCTGCGCCGCAAGCAGCGCGAGGCCGAAGAGGTGTTCCGCCTGACCGGCATCACCTTCAACGTATATGGCCGGGCCGAGGCGGCGGAACGGCTGATCCCTTTCGACATCATCCCCCGCATCATCGCCGCGCGCGAATGGCAGCGCCTTGCCCGCGGGATCGAGCAGCGGGTCCGCGCGATCAACGCCTTCCTGCATGACATCTACCACCGGCAGGAGATCATCCGCGCCGGCCGCCTGCCCGCCGAGATGGTGGCGCGCAACGCGGCCTTCCTGCCGCAGATGATCGGCGTCGCGCCCCCGGGCGGGATCTACACCCATATCGTCGGCGTCGATCTGGTGCGCACGGGCGAGGACGAATTCTTCGTGCTCGAGGACAATGCCCGCACCCCTTCGGGCGTCAGCTACATGCTCGAGAACCGGGAAACCATGCTGCAGATGTTTCCCGAGCTGTTTTCCAAGAACCGGGTCAAGCCGGTCAGCAACTATCCGCGTCTTCTGCACCGCAGCCTCTCGGCCAGTGCCCCGCCTGCCACGACCGGCACGCCCGTGGTGGCGATCCTGACGCCCGGCATCTACAATTCCGCCTATTACGAGCACAGTTTCCTTGCCGACCAGATGGGCGTCGAACTGGTCGAGGGGCATGACCTGCGCGTGGTGGACGGCCGCGTCGCGATGCGCACCACGCAAGGGTATCAGCCGATCGACGTCCTGTATCGCCGGGTTGATGACGAATATATCGATCCCCTGAACTTCAATCCCGACAGCGCTCTGGGCGTGCCGGGCATCATGGATGTCTACCGGGCAGGCGGGATCACGCTGGCCAATGCACCCGGCACCGGCATTGCCGATGACAAGGCGATCTACAGCTACATGCCCGATATCGTCGAATTCTACACCGGCGAGAGGGCGATCCTGCAGAACGTGCCCACCTGGCGCTGCAACGAGGCGGATGCCCTTGCCTATGTCCTTGACCACCTGTCCGAGCTTGTCGTGAAGGAGGTGCATGGATCGGGCGGCTACGGGATGCTGATCGGGCCGACCTCGTCGAAGAAGGAACTGGCCGAGTTCCGCGCCAAGTTGAAGGCACGCCCCGGCAACTACATCGCCCAGCCCACGCTTTCGCTTTCGACCGTGCCGATCTTCAGCCGGGCCGGCCTTGCGCCGCGCCATGTGGACCTGCGGCCCTTCGTTCTGGCCTCGCCCGAGGGGGTCACGATCACGCCCGGCGGGCTGACGCGGGTGGCGCTCAAGAAGGGCAGCCTTGTCGTCAATTCCAGCCAGGGAGGCGGCACCAAGGATACCTGGGTGCTGGAGGACTAGGGCATGCTGGGCAAGACGGCGGGCGGGCTTTACTGGATGTTCCGCTATCTTGAGCGGTCCGAAAATACCGCGCGGCTTGTCGAGGCGGGCCAGCGGATCGCGCTGACCCGGTCGAGCGCGGATGACGAATGGGTCTCGGTCCTGCAGACGGCGTCGGTACTGTGGGGCTACCAGCAGAAATACGACGAGGTCACCAAGGAGAACGCGATCGACTGGATGCTGCGCGACCGCGACAATGCCTCTTCCGTCCTGTCGGTGGTGGAAAGCGCGCGCAACAATGCCCGCCTTGTGCGCACCGCGCTCACGCGTGAGGTCTGGGAAAGCGTCAACGATTGCTGGATGGCGCTGAAGGCGGCGCTGGCGCGGCGGGTCAGCGAGCGCGACCTGCCCCATGTGCTGACGCTGATCCGGCAGAAAGCGGCTTTCGTGCGCGGCGCGCTGACCGGGACGATGCTGCGCAACGACATCTACAACTTCTGCCGCATCGGCACCTTCATCGAACGCGCCGACAACACCGCCCGGATCCTCGACGTGAAATACTGGGTGCTGCTGCCTTCGGCGCAGGCGGTCGGATCGAGCCTCGACAATGTGCAGTGGGAGACGATCCTGCGCTCGGTCAGTGCCGAGGGGGGGTTTCGCATGACCTATGGCCAGAGCGCGCGGCCCCGCGAGATCGCGCAGTTCCTGATCCTGGACAAGCGGATGCCGCGCAGCCTTGCCTTTTGCGCCGAAAAGATCTCTGACAACCTCGCCTATATCGCCGAGGATTATGGCGAACGGCTGGGTGTCCACGATCTGGCCCGGCAACTGGCGCAGGGAACGCTCGACATCACCATCGACGAGATCATCGAGAACGGGTTGCACGAATACATCCAGGAATTCCTGACCGCGACCGCCGCGATCGGGGCGCAGACCGAAATCGACTACCGGTTCTACGAATAGATCATGCGCCTTCGGATCAGCCACCTCACCACCTATGACTATGACGCGCCCGTGCCCTACGGGCTGCAGCAGGTGCGGCTGACGCCGAAAAGCCACCCGTTCCAGCGCGTGCGCGACTGGACCACTACGGTGACCGGTGGGCGCAAGGAGGTCGCTTTCGAGGACCACCACCGCAACACCGTCGAACTGATCAGCTTCGCCCCCGGTGCCACCCGCATCACCATCCTGAGCGAGGGCGAAGTGGACCTGACCGAGACGCATGGCATGACCGGCCCGCATGGCGGCTTTGCGCCGCTGTGGCTGTTCCAGCGCGTCACTGCCCTGACGCGGGCCGGAACGGCCTGTCGCCGCCTGATCGCGCAGGCCCAGGACCAGGAGAACGATCTGGCCCGGATGCACGCGCTCATGGCGCTGGTGGGCGAGGTGCTGACCTACCGCCCCGGCGAAAGCCATGTCGGCAGCACCGCCGAAGAGGCGCTGGCCACGGGGTACGGCGTGTGTCAGGATCATGCCCATGTCCTGATCGCCTGCGCGCGGAGCATGGGGCGGCCTGCGCGTTATGTTTCGGGCTATCTGATGATGGAGGATCGCGTCCTGCAGGAGGCGACCCATGCCTGGGCAGAGGTGTATCTGGACGGCCTCGGCTGGGTCGGATTCGATCCGGCCAATGGCATCTGCCCCGATCTGCGCTATGTGCGGGTAGCGACAGCGCTGGACTATACCGAGGCCGCCCCGACCTCGGGCATGCGTTTCGGGGAGGGCGCGGAACGCATGACGGTCGAACTGGCCGTGCAACAGCAATAGAGGCGGGGCGCGGACAGTGACGGGCGGTGGAGGGAAATGACCTATTGCGTGGGCATGCGGCTTGACCGCGGGCTGGTGTTCATGTCGGACACACGCACCAATGCCGGGATCGACAATATCTCGACCTACCGCAAGCTGTTCGCGTGGGAGGATACGGACGACAGCGTCATCACGCTTCTGACGGCCGGTAACCTTGCCACGACGCAATCCGTCGTCAGCCTGATCGAGGAACGGATGAAGGCCCCGGGCGACCGGTCGCACGCGATCCTGGGCCTTCCGTCGATGTATCAGGTGGCCAGCCTGGTGGGCCAGACCCTGCGCGAGGTGATCTCCCAGCATGCCCAGACCGGGCAGAAGGCCGACAGCGCCTTCAATGCCTCGATCATCGTCGGCGGTCAGGTCAAGGGCAGCGAGCCGCGCCTGTTCCTGGTCTATCCCGAGGGCAATTTCATCGAGGCGGGCGAGGATACGCCCTTCCTCCAGATCGGCGAGACGAAATACGGCCGTCCCATCCTTGTGCGGGCCTATGACCCGGGCATGTCCTTCGAGGCGGCGGTCAAGCTCTTGCTGGTCAGTTTCGATTCGACGATCAAGGCCAATCTCTCTGTCGGGCTGCCGATCGACGTGCAGATCTACGAACGCGACACGCTCAGGCTGGGCAAGCGGTTCCGCGTCAGGGCCGACGATCCCTATTTCCGCACCATCTCGACCGGCTGGGGCGAGGCGCTCAAGACCGCCTTCGACAGCCTGCCCGATCCGACGTTCTAGGTCCCGTGCGCCACGCGCGCGGGCCAACCGCAAGACAGGCCTCATGACCCGCGTCTATGCCATCGGCGATATCCACGGCCATCTCGACAAGCTGGCCCGCGCCCATGCGCTGATCGCCGCGGACCGCCACCGCACGGGCGATGCCGATGCGCCGGTCGTCCATCTGGGTGATCTGGTGGATCGCGGCCCTGAAAGCGCCGAGGTGATCGACTACCTTGTCACCGGCCCGGTGCGGCCCGGCACCTGGATCACGATCCGGGGCAATCACGACCATCTGTTCCGTCTCTTCCTTGCCGATCCGGCGGCGCGCGATCCGGTCCTGCGGCCCGATCTGACCTGGCTCGACCCGCGCATCGGCGGCGTGGCGACGCTTGAAAGCTACGGCATCCATGAACCCGCGTCGCGCAAGACCGCCGATCTGCAGGCCGAAGCGCTGGCCCGTATTCCCGCAGCGCATCTGGCCTTTCTCGATGGCGCGCGGTCCTTCGTGGCGATGGAGGGGGTGTTTCTCGCCCATGCCGGGATCCGCCCCGGCACCCCGCTTGCGCGACAGGATCCGACTGATCTGATGTGGATCCTCCTGCACTTCCTGCAAGTTACCGGGGATCACGGCGCGCTTATCGTTCATGGCCACACGCCCGAGGGCGAGGTTCCGCGCCATTTCGGCAACCGCCTGTCGGTCGATACCGGGGCGGCCTATGGCGGGCCGCTCTCGGCCGTGGTGATCAAGGTGGTCGCCGTATAAAAAAAAAAAAAAAACGGGCGGGCGGCACTGCCGCCGCCCCATTCATCATGAGCGCGGTCACCTGCCTGACCTGGAACATCCACCGCGCGCGCGGTGCGGATGGGCGGGTCGATCCCGGGCGGATCGCCGGCGTGTTCGAGGACGAGGTCCTGTCACACGGGCGGCCCGACATCCTTGCCCTGACCGAAGCCGATGCCGAAGAGCCGCATTCCCACGGCCTTCTGGACCTGCCGCGGATCGAGCGGGCAAGCGGGCTTGTCTGGATCCACGGCCCGGACCATCTGCGCTGGTCGGCCGAAAGCCACGGTTTTCTGGGCACGATCCTGTTCCTGTCCCATAGATTCGCGCTGCACCACGCGGATGTGATCGACCTGCCCGGCGGCTGCGATCGCGGCGCGGTCGTGGCCGAGGTCGAGGACAGCGCGGACAAAGGTGGCGGGCACCTGCGCATCATCGCCACGCATCTTTCGCTGATCCAGCCGCTCAGGATCGTGCAGATGCGCATTCTCGCGCAATATCTGCGGCGGAGGCCGGTGATGCAGACGATCCTGATGGGCGATCTGAACGAATGGCGGCCCTGGGGCGGCATGGCGCTGCATCCCCGGATCGCCCGCAGCGCCTTTCACGGCCCGCGCACCGCGACTTTTCCCGCGCGGCGGCCGCTCCTGCCGCTTGACCGGATCCTGTCGGACCGCAAGGGCAGCGTGACCGCGCTGGCAGCGCTCAGCGGGCCGGGCCTGCGCATCGCCTCGGACCACCTGCCCTTGCGGGCAGAGGTCGCCACGGGCCCTCGTCCCTGACCTGCCCGCCCCGGACCCGACCCGTCCCACTGGCCCCGTCCCACTGGCCCCGTCGCGAAGCGCGTTGGCCTCAGCCGCGCGGGATCATCGGCCAGATGCGCCCGAACACTTCATCCTTCTTGATCAGCGCATGTTGAAGCGCCGCGGCCACATGCACCAGGATCAGCGCAAGCAGAACGAACCGGCCGTAGAAATGCGCAGACTTTGCCAGCCCCGCCAGCGTTTCGTTGCGGGGCACCAGAGGTGGCAGGCCCATCGCATCCAGCATCTCGATCGGAAAACCACCGGCACGCACCCGGATGTAGCCCGTCAGCGTCATGAAAAAAAGCATGAAATAGAGTGCCTTGTGCATCCATGCCGAGGCCTTTTCCTGCCACTCTGGCACCGAGGGCGGCATCGGCGCAGGCGGAACGGCCAGCCGCCAGCCCAGCCTCAGGACCATGAGAACCAGCACGATCACGCCGCCGTTCTTGTGGAGGATGAAGAGCAGGTCCTGCGTCCCGCGCGCCAGCCCCTGCTGCGTCATGATCGAGCCGATGGGCAAGAGCGCGATCACCATGAGCGCCACAACCCAGTGCAGGATACGGGCCGGGGCCCTGTAGCCGTTGATACTTGTCGTCATCAGCGATCTCCTTTCCCGTCGAACCGGCCCGAATGGCCGTGCCGCGTTCGATATAGCGCACCTTGTTGATCTTGCCGCTGTCACACTAGGTTCATCTTCATGTCGTCCCGAACAAAAACCCCGCCCGGTGCCGCTGCGCAACCCGCCGCCATTGCCCGCCTTGGACCTTTTCGCGGTCCGGCGGCCGAATTCGTGCCGGCCGCACTCGTCTTCGGTCTGCCGGCACTGACGCTTGGCCTTCTTTTCGGAAAGTCGTGGCCCGCCGGCGCGCTCAGCCTGGGGACCTTCGCCCTGACCGCGCTCATCGCGCTGCGGGGGCTGATGCTGTGGTATCCGCATGCGCGGCTGGGCCTGTGCAACCTCGTGACGCTCTGGCGCGCCGCGATGGTCGGGGCTCTGGCGGCGGTCCTGGTCGCGCCCGAGGCGCTGGCCGGTCCGCTGGCCTGGGCCATCGTCACGCTGGCCGCCGTCACCCTTGCGCTGGACGGGCTGGACGGCTGGCTGGCGCGCTCGAGCGGACTGACCTCGGCTTTCGGCGCGCGCTTCGACATGGAGGTCGATGCGCTGTTCGCCCTGATCCTTGCGCTGGCCGTCTGGATGACGGCGAAGGTGGGGCCGTGGGTCCTGCTTCTGGGCACGATGCGCTATGTCTACGTCATGGCCTGCAGGATCTGGCCCTGGCTCGACCGGCCGGTGCCGGTCGCCACGCTGCGCCGCAAGACAGCCTGTGTGATCCAGATCGCCACACTTGTGGCGCTGCTGGCCACCATCGTGCAGCCGCCGGTCGCGGGCATTCTTGCCGGGGGCGCCCTTGCCATCCTGACATGGTCCTTCGCGATGGACATCCTCTGGCTTGCCCGGCACCGCGGGGCATGACATGCGGATGACCACGCTTGTGCGGCTGGCGCTTGCGCTTGCCATCATCAATCTGGTGCTGATCCAGCCCAACCACCCCCGCGCCATGACCTGGGGCGCGCTGCGCCTGTTTCCGCTCGAACTGCCTTTCATCCTGGCCGCGCTGATCGCCCTTCCCGAACGGCTGAGCCTCTGGCCCCGGCGCATCCTGACGGCGATCCTCATGGTGATCGCGATCCTCAAGATCGCCGATTACGCCAGTTTCGTGGCCTACAACCGGGCATTCAACCCGGTGGTCGATTTCGGCCTTGTGCGTTCGGCCTGGGAATTCGGGTCGGGCACGCTTGGCGTGCCGCTGGCGGCGGGCGCGGTCGCTTTGGCTTTGGCCGTGCTTGGCCTGATGACCTGGGCCCTGTCCTGGGCGATGGCCGAATGGGCGCGGGTCGAGCCGGGGGGCATACTGCGCGGCGGGGCCGCCGTGGTCGCGGTGCTTGCCGCCTGGGTGGTGGTGGCCGAGGTGCGGCGCTGGCCCCTGCCCCTTGACCCGCCGGGTGCCGCCTTCACCGCCCATGTGGGCCATGACCGCGCGCTGGGCTACACCCGCACCCTGCGCGACCTGCGCGAATTCCGCGTGGCGGCCGCGACCGATCCCTTCCTAGCGGCCCCCCCGGACCTGGCCCTGCTGCAGGGGCGTGACATCCTGCTGATCTATGTTGAAAGCTATGGCCGGGCCAGCATGGACAACCCGCTCTATGCGCCCACCCATATCCCCACGCTGCGCAGCCTCGAGGACCGCCTGCCCGAGGGGGCGGCGATCCGCTCGGGCTGGCTGACGGCGCCGATGGTCGGAGGGCAAAGCTGGCTTGCGCATTCCTCGGTCGCGGCGGGGCTCTGGATCTCGGATCAGACGCGGTATCGCACCTTTCTGGCCTCTGGCCGGCGGACGCTGTATCACAAGGCGGCCGAGGCCGGGTGGTTCACCACCGCGATCATGCCGGCGATCACCCGCGACTGGCCCGAGGGCGATGTCATGGGCTTTGACCTGATCCTTCCGGCCGCCGAACTGGGCTATGAGGGGTTGCCTTTCAACTGGGTGACCATGCCCGACCAATTCACGATGGTGGCCTTCGACCGGCTGGTGCGCAACGTGGTCGAGGGTCCGGTCTTCGCGCAGATCGCCCTCATCTCGTCCCATGCGCCCTGGGTGCCGGTGCCCGAGATGCTGCCCTGGGACGCGATCGGCGACGGCACCGAGTTCAACGAGATCGCCCAGTCCGACGACCCGCCCGACGTGGTCTGGCGCGACCGCGACCGCGTGCGCGAGCAATACCGCCGCGCGGTCGATTACGCGCTGCAGGTCGTGGTCGGCTATGTCGAGAGGCAGGACGACGAGATGCCGCTTTTCATCGTGCTCGGCGATCACCAGTCGGCCAATTTCGTGGCACAGAGCGACAGTTTCGACGTACCGATCCATGTCATCGGCCCGGCGGATGTGCTTGACGCGATCGAGCCCTGGGGCTGGACCCCCGGCATGATCCCCGATCCAGAGCTCGAGCCCTGGACCATGGACCTGTTCCGTGATGCCTTCCTGTCGGCCTTCTCTTCGCCGGGTCCGGCAGAGTGATGTCGCCCGCGCTTTCCCCCCCGGCCCGCTGGCGCGCGATCGCGACCATCGCCTTGCGGCTGGGGCTGCCGCTGGCTTTGCTGGCGCTTGTGTGGCGGCTGGCGGACGGGCCTGCGGCAGCCGCCCTTCTGCGCAGCGCCGATGCGCTCTGGCTGGTCGCGGCACTGGTGGCCGCGCATCTGCAGATCTTGCTCTCGGCCCAGCGGTGGCGGATGACGGCCGGCGCGCTGGGACAACGGATCACGGTGGGGCGCGCGACGGCGGAATACTATCTGTCGCAACTGGTCAACCTCACCTTGCCGGCGGGTGTGCTGGGCGATGCGGGCCGCGCGATCCGGATGCGGCACGCGGCGGGGATGATCCCCGCCGGCCAGGCGGTGGTGATCGAGCGGATGGCAGGCCAGATCGCGCTTTTCGCGGTGCTTCTGGCGGGGCTGGTCATGCTGGCGTTCACGCCCGACGCGATCCGCCTGCCCGATTGGGGCCCGACGCTGGTGCTTGGCCTGATCGGGGTCGGGGCGGCTCTTGCCGGGGCCGTGGTCCTGCTGCGCCGCAGGTCGGGGGCACTGGCGCAAGCCGCCGCGGGCTTTGCGCAGGCGGCGCGCACGGCACTGATGTCGCGCCGGCTGGTGGCGCGACAGGCTGCGCTGTCGCTGGTCATCGTCGCGGCCAATCTGGCAACGGTCTCCTTCTGTGCGCGGGCCACCGGCACCGCCCTGCCGCTGGTGGCCGTTCTCGTGCTGGTGCCCTTGATGCTTCTGACCATGCTGCTGCCTGTCGCTCCGGGCGGATGGGGCCTGCGCGAGGGTGCCGCGGCTGTGCTCTGGCCACTTGCCGGGGCAAGCGCCGCCGCGGGCATCGCCGCAAGCATCGCCTTCGGCCTTGTCATCCTTTGTGCCAGCCTGCCGGGCCTGCTGGTCCTGCTTGCGCCCGCTCCCGGCCAGCCCCCCGGGACCTGAGTGATCAGGCTCTCGCCCGCGCCCTGACCGCCGCCAGCACCCAGAGAAGACCCAGCCCCGACAGGACCATCGCCAGATCGAGCATCGGTTGCGAACCCGTCCGGGTCTTGACCGTCTGGAAGGTCCAGGCCAGCACCGAGCCCGTGGCGAAGACTGGCAGCGCCTGACTGCCCATCACCGCCAGCGGCCGGGCCGCACGCGAGGCACAGGCCCGCATGACGGCGGGCAGCGCGCTGAGCAGGTAGGCCAGTGCAAGAAAATGCACAAGCCGCGGCAGGTGCAGGTAGTTCTTGTCGAAGGACGTGATCCAGCGCGGCGCGCCGGTCTGTTGCAGGCGCCAGAGCTGATGGCCACCCCAGGCCCCCAGCTCGGGCCAGAGCCGCCAGAGCAGCGCCAGCGCAAGAAAGCCGCCCGCCAGCGCAACCGCCCAGCCCCGCACCGGGACAAGTCGCCGGCCGTCGCGCATCGCGACGCCGGTCAGGATGCCGAAGACGAACAGGATCTGCCAGGACAGCGGGTTGAAGAACCACCCGCTGCCACCGACAACGGGCAGGTTCATCCGCGTCTCGGCCGCCAGAAGCCACAACAGCACCGACCCGGCCCCCAACAGCAGCGGCGCCCGCCAGGCGGCCGCCAGCGCCACGGGTGCGGCCGCCAGAAGCACGACGTAAAGGGGCAGGATGTCGAAATAGCCCAGTTGCCAGGTCAGGATCGGCAGACCCGAGAGTGCGCCCAGCGGATCGCGGAACAGAAGGTCCACCCCGTGCAGCCGAAGCATCCCCGGCGTCGCGAACCACAACGCCGCACCCGCCGCGATGCCAAGCGCCATGACGGTCATGGCAAGATGGACGAGGTAAAGCCCCCAGACCCGGCCAAACACGCGCCGCACGCCCCCAGGCATGTCGCCAGCGAGGGCGAAGGCCGCGCCATAGGCCAGACCCGCCGAAACACCGGCCATGTAGACAAAGCCCTCGGCCGCATCGGAGAAGCCGAAGTTGCGGCTGGTCCAGGCCTCGAGCGGGTTGCCGGGCACGTGGTTGACGAAGATCATCGCCAGCGCCAGCCCGCGAAAGACGTCAAGCCGCGGATCGCGCGCCCGGCTGATCGTGGCGCCGGGGGCTGCGCGTGAAGCCGGACCAGGGACCTCAGCCATGACCCGGCCAGACAAGCGCGGCTTGCGCGGCTTGGGCCCCGGCCGGGACTGCGTCCCCCGCCTCGGCTTGCGCGTTCCAGCGGGCAAGGATCGCTGCGTGACGCGTCAGCACGGCAGGCGGGGCGGTTTCGGCCGGGGTGCGGAAAAGCGCGCGGGGTGATGCGGCGGCACTCCATCGGATCACGGCCGGCGCGGCGACAAGCGGCAGCCAGACCGGTAGAAGCCAGAGCAGAAGTGCAGGCCCCGGCGCCATGACGGCAGCCAGCAGGCCGAGCACGACCCCCGTCGCGGTGATCCAGCGTGTCTTGGCCCAGACCCCCGACCAGCGCGTCATCCCCTCGCCCCGCGCCTGGCCCGGCCAGCCGCCGTCGCGCCCCGCCAGAACCTCGGCCACCGCGCGGGCCTGGTAAAGCAGCAGGATCGGCGCCGTCACCACCGACAAGGCCAGTTCCGCCAGTGTCGAGACCACCGCCGCAGCCGGCCCGCCATAGGCCCGCGCCCGCCCGGAGGCGATCGCCACCCCGAGGATCAACAGCTTGGGCACCACCAGAAGCCCCACCACCCCCAGCGCAAGGCCAAGTGCGCGGGCCGCCTGATCGGGCGGCAGGATCGGCACCGCCCAGTCCCGGGCCAGCCATTCGGCCATCGACCCTTCCAGCGGATTGGACCCCAGAAGCGGTATCAGGACCGGCTCGAAGGGCGTGGCAAGGGCCGGGGCAATCAGGCTTGTGACCAGCAGCAATAGCCACAGCACCGGGGCCGCATAGGCCAGGATGCCTTGCACCAGCGTGAACCGGCTCCAGCCGCTCAGGCCCGGCGCGGTCAGAAGGGCGGCATGCTGCAGGTTGCCCTGACACCAGCGCCGGTCGCGGGCCGCATGGGCCAGCAGGGTCCGGGGGCCGTCCTCGTAACTTCCCTGCAGATCGGGGTCGAGCCGGACCTGCCACCCCGCCCGCACCAGGAGCGCCGCCTCGACCGTGTCATGGCTCAGGATATGGCCGCCGAACGGGGGCGGGCCGGGTAGCTCGGGCAGGCCACAGCTTTCGGCGAAAGCCTCAAGCCGGATCAGCGCGTTATGCCCCCAATATGGTCCGGCCCCGCCCTGCAGCGCGGCGATGCCGCGGGCATGGGCCCAGCCGTGAAAGGCACCGGCGAACTGCCCGGCCCGTCCGAAGATCGACCCGGCCCCGATGATCGCGGGCTGGCTTTGCAGCAGGCCAAGCGAGGGGTCGGCCTGCATCCGGCGGATCATGCAGCCGATGGTGGCTGCCGCCATCAGGCTGTCGGCATCAAGGACAAGCGCGAAATCCCACGCAGCCCCCGAGCGGCGGATGAAATCGGCGATGTTGCCCGCCTTGCGCCCGGTGTTGCGGCGGCGGCGCCGGTAGAGAATGCGCGGGCCGTCCGCCGCGCCGGCCGTGCTCATCGGACCAAACCAGAGTGCTTCGAGCGCGATCAGGGCGGGGTCCTGGGTGTCCGACAGGATCGCGATGTCGACATGACGGGCCAGGCCGCCGGCCGCCAGATCCTCGGCCATGGCCCTGATGCGCGCGTATGTGGCGGGCGGATCCTCGTTGTAGATCGGCACGATCGCAACGGTCCGGGCGGTGATGCGCCTGTCCTCGGGGCGGGGACCGGGGGGCGTTGCCAGCCCAATCAGCACGACGACCGCGCCCCAGGCCAGCCAGAAGGTGGCCAGCATCACGAGTGCCGTACGGAAAAGGTCCAGGAACCCGATACCGTCGCCCGCCCAGAGGCCCAGCGCGACAACCCCTGCCCCGACCGCTGCAAGCCCGGCCGTGCCCAGCGCAAAGGCGCGCAGAAGGCGCAGGCCGCGCGGTACGGCGTCGGCCACGTGTTCCTTCATGTCAGGGCCCGAGGCGCGGCCGCAGCACGGCCAGCCAGCGCCGCAGCCGGTTGACCATGGCCCCAAGCCCCGTCCGGCGGCGGCGAAGGGCGGGAAAAAGCCTCTGCTCGGGCATCGCGCGCGGGGCGTGGGGCGGGCCATGGGCCTCGGTCTGGTTGCACGAAGAATGTGCATCCGCAGCATCGCGCAAGGCAGGCGGCCGGGCAAGACCCTCGGGCGGCGTCATCACGATACGACCCATTGGAACAACCAGTCCTCGGACAGTTTGCGCCCATAGCCCGCCAGGTGCAGCGACAGCTCGACCACGTCAGGCAGGCCATCCCCCCCGTCTGACCGCTCGGTGACGGCGGCATCGATCACCACGCGCCAGATCGCTTGGCCCTCGATCCGTTCAAGCGTCACACCCGTGACATCGCCCCCGCTGACGCCCACGACCGGCGTGATCCCGGCGTCGCCGGGCAAGTCGGCGATGATGCCGCCTGCGAAATCCACCACGAACTTGCGCGTGCCGGGAACCGGCTCGACCCCCGAGACACCGCCCGCACCGGCCGCCGAGCGCACCACATGGGCCAGAGCGGCCGCCGGATCCGGCGGCAGGTCGCCCCAGACCAGCCGGTAGCCGAATTGCAGCGCGGCGCCCGCACGAACCGGCTCCTGCGGGACCCAGAATGCCACGATATTGTCCGTGACTTCGAGCGCGGTCGGAATTTCGACCAGCCGAACCGCACCCGGACCCCAGTCCCCCGCAGGCTCAACCTTCAGCGAGGGACGGCGATCGTAGCGGGCCCCCGGATCCTGATGATTCGCAAACAGCCGGTCACGCTGGAAAAGGCCAAAGGCGCGCGGACTGTCTTCCGCGAAATACGAGGTGGCCAGCCGCGCGGGATTGTTCAGCGGACGCCAGATCACATCGCCATTGGCGCGCTCGATCATCAGCCCGTCACTGTCATGCACCTGAGGCCGGTAATCGTCGAAATCGCCCCGGTTCACGTCGGAAAACAGGAACATCGACGTCAGCGGCGCCACGCCGATCTCTTCGACATCCTGCCGGAAGAACAGCCGCGCCGTCACATCCATCACCGTATCGGTGCCGGGGCGGATCACCAGCCGAAAGGCACCTGTCAGCGAGGCGCTTTCCATCGCTGCATGGACGGTCACGACCGGCCCCCCGCCCGGATCACGTTCGATCCAGAAGCGCGAGAAGCGGGGAAACTCCTCGGCCAGGCCGCGCGCCGTGTTGACGGCAAGCCCCCGCGCACTGATCCCGTAGGCACTGCCCCGCCCCAGTGCGCGGAAGTAGCTTGCGCCCAGAAAGGCCACCAGCTCGTCATGGCGGTCCGGCCGGTTCAGAGGATGGTTCAGGCGAAATCCGGCAACGCCGGGCAGTTCGATCCCGCCCGGCACCTTTTCCGCCAGTGCCCCCAGATATTCGAAATCCTCGGCCGTGAAGACGATCTTTCGTGCGATCCCGTCGCGCACCTCATGCAGCTGGACGGGTTCCGGAAACAGCCAGCCCATGTGGAAGGCATGCAGGTGGAAGGGGGCATCCGGCCCCTGCCAGCGGGCGCGCTCGGTGCGAAAGCGGATCAGCCGGTAGGCGTCGTAGTCAAGTTCGCTCCAGAAGCCTTCGGGCGCCTCGGCCGGGCTATCGGGGGTGGCTGCCCGCGCGCGCATCTCATCGGTCAGACCGTCGAACGAAAAGGACGTCCCCTCACCTTCGGCGCGCGGGGCACCGGGCCGCAGACCTGCTGCAAGTGCGAACACGGCAAGCGAGGTGGCAAGCTCGCGCCGGGTAGGCCCGGCCCTGCGCGTGTCGGTTCGCTGCGGTCTGCCTTGATCCTGCACCCTGTCGTCCTGCCCCGCTCGCGCCCGGCCGGGGTTCCCGCCGGTCTGCGCCACGGCACGACAGGTCGATCCCCACGTGGTTGTATGTAGCCGGAAAGCCGGTACCTTCAACACGTTCTTCGCCGCACTGCGTCATTGCACCGGCCACCGTGTCTGTGGGCCGCGGCCATTGCCGCGAAGGTCAGTCGGGCTTGCGCAGCTGCAACACCGTCAGCGGCACAAGCTCGTGGCCGTCGGCCCTTAGCGTTGCAGCCACCGCCGCTGCAACGGCCACAGCCCCGGGCGCATCGCCATGGACACAGATGCTGTGAAAGGCCACCGGCAGGACCCTGCCACCTTGCGTCACGATGCCGCCCGCCGCCAGCATTGCGCGCAAATGCGCCACCGCCGCGCCGGGGTCGGCGATCACGGCACCGGGACTGGCCCGGGGGCTGAGCTGGCCGTCCTCGGCATAGCGGCGATCTGCAAACACCTCGAGCGCCACGGCAAGCCCCGCCGCCTGCCCCGCCAGGGCGAGGGCCGACAACGCCGGCGCCAGCAGGATCAGCCCCGGATCGAGCGCCGCGACAGTGCGCGCGATCACATCGGCCAGGTCACGGTCCACGGCCGCCCGGTTCGACAGGGCACCATGCGGCTTGACATGGGTGACGGGCCAATCGCAAAGCCGCCCGATCGCGGCAAGCGCGCCGATCTGTGCGGCCAGTTGCGCCTCAAGCGCGGCCGGAGACAGCGTCATGGGGCGCCGGCCGAACCCGGCCAGATCGGGATAGCCGGGATGGGCACCAAGGCTCACCCCCCTTTCGCGCGCTGCAAGGATCGTGGCCCGCATCACATCGGGATCGCCCGCATGACCGCCGCAGGCCACATTCGCGCTGCCCACGATGGCAAGCATCGCGGCATCGTCACCCATCGACCATGGGCCCCAGCCTTCGCCCAGATCAGCGTTAAGGGTCAGGCGCATGGACTTCATCCGTCATCGAGGGCGCCCGGGAAATGATCGGGCCGGGTCATGTCCACCATGCCCCCTTCCAGCGCGGCCCGCCAGAGCGCGTCCTCGTCGACCCTGTCTTGCATAAGCGCGCGACGCGTCGCCGCCGCGCGCCTCAGATCCGCGGCACGGGCGCGGGCGGCAGCCTCGGCTTCGGGCACGGTGACGGCGGCAAGGCACAAGGTATCGCCCGGCATCATGCGGGCCAGCCGCGGCAGGTCGGCCCGGATGACCGTCGCGATCTTGGCATAGCCGCCGGTCGTCTGGGCATCGGCCAGAAGCACGATGGGCTGGCCGTTTCCCGGCACCTGGATCGCGCCGGGGGTGATGCCGTCGGACAGGATATCGGCCCCCCTGCCCGGCGCGAAATCCAGCTTCGGCCCGGCAAGCCGCGCACCCATCCGGTCCAGCGCTGGGCTCAGCGTCCATTCGGCGGCCAGAAAACGCGAAAGGCCGGCCCTGCCGAAACTGTCGTCCTGGGGGCCGGGCACAACCCGGATCGGCCCTTCAAGCGGGGGCGGAGGTGGCAGGGTGCGGCCGCCCGCCGCGCCGGTGGCGTCGTCCGGCACGGGCAAAAGATCGCCCGCCCGCAGCGCGCGGCCCTCCAGCCCGCCAAAGCCCGCAGCCAGACAGGTCGAGCGGCTGCCCAGGATCCGGGGCAGGTCCAGCCCGCCGCCGATCCCGATCAGCGCGGGCGCGCCGCGCTCGGGCCGGTCAAGCTCGAGCACGGCCCGCGGGGCAAGCGTCGTCTCCTGCCACGGACCGATGGGGCGCATTTCCCCGGTCTCGGCACGGATGCGGCCGGCAAGGCCGGGGCCAAGCGCGATGCGCACGGCGCCGCCCACGGCCTGCAGCACAGGCGCGGTCATCGCCAGTTCCAGCGCGGCGGCACCCGGCGGATTGTCCAAAAGCGCGTTCAGCAGCAACAATGTCTCGGGGTCGAGCACGCCGCAGAGCGGCACGCCAAGTCCGCGGCCCGTGGCAAAGCCCATATCCTGAACCAGGGTGCGCGCGCCGGGGCGCAGGACATGCAGCGCCGCCATCAGGTGGCCAGGAATGTCTCGGGGCTGCGCGCACCCCGGGCCAGATCGCGCGAGATGTCGTTAAGCTCGGCATCGGTGACGGGCCGGAACCGCAGCCGGTCTCCGACGGCAAGCAGTGCCGGCTGGTCGCGGCCGATCTCGAAAAGCGGCACCGGGCAGCGGCCGACAAGATGCCAGCCGCCGGGACTGTCCCACGGGTAGATGACGCAGAGGCGGTTGGCGATGGCGACGCTGCCTGCCGGCACGCGGGCGCGCGGCGCGCTTCGGCGGGGTCGGGCAAGATCCGCTGGCAGGTCGCCAAGAAACGGCAGGCCCGGCAGGAACCCCAGCGCAAGGACGGTATAGGTGACCGCGCTGTGGCGCTCGATGATCGCGGCCGTGTCAAGCCCGAGCGCTGCGGACAGTTCGGGCAGGTCCGGCCCATGCGTGCCGGCATAGGCGCAGGGCAGCGACCAGACCCGGCCCGTCGTGGCGGTCTGCGGCTCGAGCGGGGCGATCAGTGCCTTGAGTGCCTCGACAAGCTGCTTCTGCGACGTCTCGATGCAGTCGTAATGCACGGTGACCGAGGCGAAGGCCCCCGCCACGTCGCGCACGCCGGGCAGCTGTCCCGCCGCCACCGCCGCCGCGACCGCGTCACCGACGGCGGCGACGCGAGCGGCAGCCTCGGTCCCGGCCTGGTCTGCAAGCTCGATAGTGACGGCGCGGTCGGCAAGCGCGCGCAGGCGCAGGGCGATCATCGTGCCGCCCGATGGAAACACCGCCGTCCGTTCTCCGGGCAATGACGGCGCAGGGCGCGGGCGGGCTGCGCCATGGCGGCTAGAAGGCCTTGAAGGTCAGGGTGGTCAACGACCGCTCGATCCCTTCGACATCCAGAAGCTGTTCATTGATGAACTTGCCGACATCGGCCGCAGCCGGGACGTAGAGCTTCATCAGAAGATCGTAATCGCCACTGGTCGAATAAAGTTCGGAATGGACCTCCTTCAGCGCCAGCGCCTCGGCGACGCGGTAGGTGGTTCCGGGCCGACAGCGGATCTGGACGAAGACACAGGTCGTCACGGCATCCTCATGATCTGGGCATCCTCGCGCGCGATCTGCGACGGCCGTCCGGCGCAACAGCCGCCGCCCGAAGGCGGGCGACGTCGCGGACCCGGCAACCCGCACTGGCCCAAGGCTGCCACGGCACGCCACCGACCGCAATCCCCATGACGGCAAAGCCGTCCGGGCCGCCGTGCGGGGCGGCCCGTGGCCTGTCAGGCCAGATGCAGACGCCGGGCCGGGCCGGTCAGCGGGCGGCGCAGCGGCACCGAAAACGCCGCAAGATCCGATGCCGCAAGATCCGCTGCGGATGTCGCAGGACTCGTGGCCAGCGGCCCGGTCATTTGCGCGGCAACCGGAGCGGGCAACGGCGCGGGCATTGGCGCGGGCATTGGCGCAGGCTCGGCCGTGGCAGAGGTGACGTCGGCGCCCCGCAGCCAGCTGTCGCGCTGCCAGAAGATCGAGAAATGCTGCGGCTTGGCCAGTTCGGGCAGATCCGCAGCCTCGGCCGATGCCGGGACAGGGGTGGGGGCACAGGCGGTTGAACCGGCGGGGCCAGGGTCGCTGACGGGTGCAGAATCCTGCGCCGGCACGGGCTGAGGGAGTGCAGATGGATCAAGGTCGGGCGCCGCCGCCTTGGCGGCGATGTACGCGCCGGGATGACGTTGGACAACCTCGTCCGTTGCCCTGGTGTCCAGCCAGTCGAGCCAGTCCGTGAAACTGGCGACATCGGGCGCGGCCATCGCGGCAGGCACGACTGTGCCTGTTGCAGACGCCACAGGAGCCGTCACCAGCGGCAGGCCTGAAGCGGTGCGCGCGGGCGGCAATGGGTCCACCGGTTCGCGGATCGCAACATCGGCGACCGGGGCGTCGTCGCGCGCGGTCCGGGCAAGGCGGTGGTCGGCCGCCATGCTGTCGGGGGCTATGCTGTCGGGGGCCATGCTGTCGGGGGCCACCCCCCCGGACAGGACAGGCTCTGCCGCCATGCGCCCAGCCGCCGCGCCGGTGGCGGCCACAACCGGCGGGGCCGCCATCTGCCCCGCCATGCCGATCAACAGTTCCTCGGCCGGGAAGGCGGTCGCCTCCGCGTCCGACATCACCTTCTGCCCGGCTTCAAGCGTGGCCGCGACCACCTGACCCACAACCTCGGGCGGGACCGTGCAGCCCAGGATCGCCTGCACCGCCGGGATAAGCTCGAAAAGCTCGTCCACCGCTTCGGCCGCCCTGTCCGTCAGAAGGACCGCGCGCACCCGTGGATTGCGGCATTCGGCCAGCAGCGCCAGCGAATGGCTGAGCCGCCCGCCGATCCGCTCGCCCAGAACCAGCACCTCGACCGGCAGCGCACGCACGAAACATTCCGCTGCAGACAGGCTTTCCATGCAGGAGACCTGCATGCCCTGTCCCGACAGCACACGGGCGATATCCGCCTGCCGCCTGGGATCCCCGTCGAGTAACAAGACCTGCATGTCGCACCCTTCCATTCTGGAACATCCTGCCGCCGACCATAGGCGCCTGTTGATTAAGACTTGCTGAATGGCCGCACCCTTTCGTCCATCGCGTCCGGCAGTTCTTGGCCCCGCCGCCCGACCCGCATATAGACGCCCCATCAGCCCGACCGGGAGACAGCCGATGCGCAGCGCCACGATCACCCGCAAGACCGCCGAGACCGACATCACCGTGACCCTGGGCCTTGACGGGACCGGGGCCTATGACAACGCGACCGGCGTGGGGTTCTTCGACCACATGCTCGATCAGCTTGCCCGACATTCGCTGATCGACATGACGGTGCGCGCGACCGGGGACCTGCATATCGACGATCACCACACGGTCGAGGATGTGGGCATCGCGCTGGGTCAGGCGCTGGCAAGCGCGCTGGGCGACAAGCGCGGCATCCGGCGCTATGGCGCCTGCCTCTTGCCGATGGACGATGCGCAGGTGCGCGCCGCACTCGATCTGTCGGGGCGGCCATATCTTGTTTGGAACGTCGATTTCCCGACCGCGAAGATCGGCACCTTCGACACCGAGCTTGTGCGCGAGTTCTTTCAGGCGCTTGCCAGCCACGGCGGGATCACGCTGCATGTGGACCGGCTGCACGGCATCAACAGCCACCACATCGCCGAGGCCGCCTTCAAGGCCGTCGCCCGCGCCCTGCGCGAGGCGGTCGAGCCCGATCCGCGCCGCGCCGATGCCGTCCCCTCGACCAAGGGTGCGCTGTGAGCCTGACGGCCCTGATCGACTATAACAGCGGCAATCTGCATTCTGCGCAGAAGGCCTTCGAACGGATGGCGGCCGAGACCGGCGCAGGCGATGTCGTCGTGACCGCCGACCCTGCCTTGGTGGCGCGGGCCGACAGGATCGTGCTGCCGGGCGACGGGGCCTTTCCGGCCTGCCGTCGCGCGCTTGCCTCTGTCGCGGGGATGGAAGAGGCGCTGCACGAGGCGGTGATCGGCAGGGGCCGGCCCTTCCTTGGCATCTGCGTGGGCATGCAGATGCTGGCCACGACGGGCCATGAATACGAACAAACCCCCGGTTTTGGCTGGATCGCCGGCGAGATCCGCCGCATCGCCCCCTTGGACCCCGCGCTCAAGGTGCCGCATATGGGCTGGAACGATCTGGTGATCGACCGGCCCCATCCCGTGCTTGAAGGCATCGCGACCGGGGATCATGCCTATTTCGTGCATTCCTACGCCATGACGGTGACCGATCCCGCCCATCTTCTGGCGCATGCCGATTACGGCGGGCGGGTGACGGCGATCGTCGGGCGGGACACGATCATCGGCACCCAGTTCCACCCCGAGAAAAGCCAGAGCGCGGGCCTGCGCCTGATCGCCAATTTCCTGCGCTGGCGACCATGAGCCGGCAAGGCATCCGCATGATCGCCGGTCGCGCCTTTCGGGGCCGTCTGTCCCTTGCATTGCTGCGGGGCGGCGAACGACAGGCGGAACTCAGGGCGC
>JAFIEN010000018.1 GCA_020832515.1 Rubellimicrobium sp.
AGTCGATATCGGCAGCGCGCTGGACAAGCTGGGCATAGGGGCAGCCGGCGCGGGCGCCCACCTCGACCAGCCGTTTCGAGTTCGAGGAATTGGGCGCGCCGACCACAAGCATCGCGTCGCATTTCGGGGCCATCGCCTTGACCGCCTCCTGCCGGTTGGTGGTGGCGTAGCAGATGTCTTCCTTGTGCGGGCCGACGATCCCGGGAAAGCGCGCCTTCAGCGCGGCCACGATCTCGGCCGTGTCATCGACCGACAGCGTGGTCTGGGTCACGAAGGCCAGCTTGCCGGGATCCCGCACGGTGACGGTCGCCACATCCTCGACCGTTTCGACCAGCAGCACCTCGCCTTCCGGCAACTGACCCATGGTGCCCAGCGTCTCGGGGTGGCCTTCATGGCCGATCATGATCATCTGCAGCCCGTTCTCGTGATGGCGGGCGGCTTCGTTATGGACCTTGGTGACAAGCGGGCAGGTCGCGTCGACATGGATCATGCCGCGGGCCTCGGCCTCGGCCGGGACGGCCTTGGGCACCCCATGGGCGGAAAAGACGACGGGGCGGTCGGGGGGGCAATCCGAAAGCTCTTCGACGAAAACGGCACCCTTGGCCCGCAGGCTGTCGACGACGAAACGGTTGTGGACGATCTCGTGGCGGACATAGACCGGTGCGCCCCATTTCCCCAGGGCCATCTCGACGATCTTGATCGCCCGGTCCACCCCGGCGCAAAAGCCGCGCGGGGCGGCAAGGTAAAGGGTCAGGGGGGGCTTGTTCATGGCACTCTCCGGGTCGTGCGCAAGAGGTAAGGGCAAGCGGCCCGCGCGTCCAGCCCGCCCGTTCGGCCGCCCGGGCCTTTCAGGCGCGCCCAGCCTGCGAGGACAGGGTCAGCGGATCGACCCCGATGGATTTCAGCGCTGCCGCCCATTTGTGTTCATTCGCCCGCCCGAAGACCAGTTCCGACCGCGAGGGCACGGTCAGCCAGTCGTTGCGCGCGATCTCGCCCTCGAGCTGGCCGGGACCCCAGCCGGCATAGCCAAGCGCAAGCAGGCAGGACCTAGGTCCTTGCCCTTCCGCGATGCGTTCCAGAATGTCGCGCGTGGCCGTCATCGCGATGTCGTCCGTCACGGCAAGCGTGCCTTCGCCCCCGGCGATGTCGCGGCTGTGCAGGACAAAGCCGCGTCCGTGTTCCACGGGGCCGCCGAAATGGATGCGCACATCGGGAAGGCGGCCGTCGCGCTTGATCTCCAGTTCGTCCAGAAGGCCGGCAAGGCGCATGTTCGCGGCGGGCTTGTTCACGATCAGCCCCATCGCGCCATCACTTGAATGGGCGCAGATGTAGATCACGCTCTGGACGAACCTTGGATCGCCCATCCCCGGCATGGCGACGAGCAGGCTGCCGGTCAGGTCAGGCGCGAACGCTTCCATGACGCGAAGATGTGATGCCGGGCGGCCACGCGCAAGGGGCGGGGTTGTAAAGTCTCGCACCAACGTGACTTTTCATTACAGAGGCTTTGCCGGACATCATCGCGGGATGAATTTGCCAGCCGCCTCGATTCTTTCGCTTGCCCTTGCGTTGCCCGCCGTCGTCGGTCCGACCGCTGTGCAGGCCTTTCCGCCCGAAGATGTGGTGCGCCTTGAGGTGCTGCCGGGTTGGCGGACCGATCAGGGTACCCAGATGGCCGGGATCCGCCTGACCCTTGCGCCGGGCTGGAAGACCTATTGGCGCGCACCGGGCGATGCCGGCATTCCCCCGGATTTCGACTGGAGCGACAGCCGGAATGTCGCGCAGACCCGGATGCACTGGCCTGTGCCCGAGGTGTTTCATCAGAACGGGATGCGCTCGATCGGATACAGCGGGCAGGTGGTGCTGCCGGTCGAGATCACGCCCCGGTCGGCCGGCGAGGTCATCTTGCTTGCCGGCGAGGTGGAACTGGGTGTCTGTCAGGATGTCTGCATCCCCATGCACATCAGCTTCACCGCCACGCTCGACCGCGAGGGCGGGCGCGATCCGGCCATCGTCGCGGCGCTGGTGGACCGGCCCCTGACCGCCGAGGAAGCCCGGGTCGGCGATGTGCGCTGCACGCTCGAGCCAAGCGACGGCGGGCTGCGGGTGACCGCGTCGCTGCAGATGCCGCATGCGGGCGGCCACGAGGCGGTGGTGATCGAGGCGGGCAGTCCCGACATCTGGGTCTCGGAACCGCAGGTGGCGCGCGATGGCGATTGGCTTGTCGCCAGTGCGCAGATGCTGGGCGGGTCGGACGGCGGGCTGACGGTGGACCGGTCGCGGCTGCGGATCACCGTGCTGGGCGCGGAGCAGGCGGTCGACGTGCAGGGCTGCCGCGCCGGCTGAACAAGAGAGGGGGGCGCGGCCCCCCAAGCCTGCGGCTTTCCCCCCGGAGTATTTCCACCAAAGCGAAAGGCAAGACGCGGCCCCGGAGTGTCGTGCGGCCGGATAAGCAGGCGTCAGGTCCGGCTTTCGCCCCGGCTGCGCATGAGCGCGAGGGCGGCGGTCACAAGATAGACCGCGACCAGCACCACCAGCAGGGCCAGCGCGAAAAGGCCCAGCGCGGATCCCGCCCCTCCGGCCAGCGCGGGAAGCAGGTCCGCAAGGGCCGGCCAGGCAGCGCCTGTCAGGATGACGGGCAGGATCAGCGCGGCGAAAAGCGCCGCCGCCGCAAGACCGGCGATCCGTGCGGGCCAGACGGCGCCCTGACCCAGCGCACGACGCGCGGCCGCCACCTGCTTTTCCAGATCGTGCTGCATGGCAAGGATGGCAGGCACGATCAGCAGCACAAGGAACATCCCCGCCGCCAGCCCGTAGACCAGCGTGACCACGGTGGGCTTGAGGAACTCGGCCTGGTTCGAGCCTTCGTAGAGGAGCGGGGTCAGGCCCAGGACCGTCGTCGCCGTGGTCAGGAAGACGGGGCGAAGCCGGTCGACCGTGCCGTCGATGATCGCGGGAATGCGGCCGCGGGTCCGGGCGTATTCGTCGATCGTCGTGGTCAGGACGATGGAATCGTTGATGATGATGCCGATCATGCCCAGCAGGCCCACGACGGTGAACATGCTCATCGGGATGCCCCAATGGGCATGCCCCCAGATCGCGCCGATCAGGCCGAAGGGGATGACCGCCATCACCACAAGCGGCCGCGTCCAGCTGCCGAAGACCCAGGCAAGCACAAGGAAGATGCCCGCGAGGCAGAGGATGAGGCCGGTCCGCGCGTCGTTCAGGAACTGGTCCTCCTGCTCGCTCAGGCCGGATAGCTGGGTCTCGATCCCGAAGCGGGTTTCGAGCGCGGGCAGGATGTCGTCGCGCAGGCTGCGCATCACCTCGGCCGCGCGTTCGGGGTTGTCATCTGCCAGATCGCCGGTGACCGACACGAGCATGATGCCGTTCTCGCGCCGGACGGTGGAAAAGCCGGTGCGCCGCTCGACCGTGACGATATCGCCCAGGGGCACGTGATCGCCCGCCGCCGCGCGCAGGAGGGTGCGGTCGAGGAAATCGGACGTCAGCTCGTGCGGCGGAAGCTCTACCCGGATCGAAGCGCTGCGCGGACCGTCGGGAAAGGTGGCCGCCTCGATCCCGTTCAGGCGGTCGCGGAGGGACCGGCCTAGCGCGTCGATGGTGAAGCCCAGCGCCTGCCCCTGCGGCGTGAGGTTCAGGATCAGCTCTTCCTTGTCGAAGGGCTGCGAATCATCGAGGCCCGAGATCTCGGGGAACTGCGCCAGTTCGGCCTTGAGCGCCTCGGCCGCGGTCTTGAGCGTGTCGGCATCCGCGCCCACGATCCTGACCGAGATGTCGTCGCCCCCCGGCCCCTGGCCCCAGCTGCGGAAGCTGACGGTTTCCGCCATCGGATGCTGGCGGATGTTTTCCTGCAGCATCATCACGAATTCGGTCGAGGAATAGGGCCGCTGGTCGGCGTCGATCAGCTGGATCGTGATCGCGCCCAGTTGCCAGCTCTCGCGGTCCTCGGATCCGGCCAGCGCCCGGCCGGAATTGCCGCCGATCTCGGCCACGACATGGATCAGCGGGTTCACACCGTCGCGCGCCTCGAGCTCGGCGCCCAGCGCATCGGTGGCGCGCTGCAACTCGCGCATCATGGCAAGACTGTCGTCGCGGGTGGCGCTGGGCAGCATGACGAAATTGCCGCTGACCGAGCCCTGTTCGGGGGCCGAGAAGAACCGCCAGGTCACGTCGCCCCGAATGACTTGCGCTGTCTGGTTGGCGAGGAGAAAGATGCCAAATGCCAGCACCGGGTAGCGCGCCCAGACGACCAGCCCCATGAAGGGGCGGAACACCCGCCGCGAAAACCAGTTGAACCCGCGGTTCACCTGCCGCGAGGGCCAGTCGTACCAGTGCGCCTTTTCGGCCCCGGCCCCCGCATGGGCCATGTGATGGGGCAGGATCAGGAAGCATTCCACAAGGCTGGCAAGGATCACGACCGTCACGGTATAGGGGATGGCGGCGATCAGGTCGCCGAAGCGGCCGCTGATGACGATGAGACCCAGGAAGGCGATCACCGTGGTGATCGACGCGGCAAGGACCGGTGTGAACATCCGCCGGGCGGCGTTCTCGGCCGCGGTGAACGGGTCCTCGCCAAGGGTGCGGCGGCGGAAATCGGCATGTTCGCCTACCACGATCGCATCGTCGACCACGATCCCCAGCATCAGGATCAGGGCGAAAAGCGACATCATGTTGATCGTCAGCCCGGCCAGCCACATGAAGAACAGCCCCGCCAGCATGGCGATGGGAATGCCGGCCGCGACCCAGAAGGCGGTGCGGGCGTTCAGGAACAGGAAGAGCAGACCCACGACAAGGGCAAGGCCCAGGAGCCCGTTATTGACCAGAAGCCCGATCCTGCCCGAGATCGCCTCGGCCCGCGAATTGACGAGGTCGATCTGCACGCCGGCCGGCACGGTCGCCTGCGCTTCGAGGCGGACAAGCCGCACGGCATCCTCGAGACGGATGGCATCGCCCTGCGCCGAGCGATCCACCTGGATCTTGATCGCCGGATTGTCGCCCACGAAGAAGGCGCGCTCGCGGTCGATCCCCTCGACCCGGACATGGGCCACATCACCGATCGTGAGCGTCGCGCCGTCTGCGTCGCGCCGGAGGGCGATCGCGGCAATATCCTCGGCGCTGCGGCTGGGCGAGCCGGTGCGGATGCGTGCCGTGCCGGTGACTTCGCCCGCCGGATCGGCGCTGACCTCGCGCGCGATCGCGGCCGAGATGTCGGACAGGCCGATGTCGTGCTGGATCAGCGACAGCGACGGCACCTCGACGATGGTCGAAGGGGCGGCCACGCCCATGATCGTCGCGCGGGTGACGCCCGCGGCAAAGAGGCGGGCCACCATCTCGTCGGCGATCCGGCCCAGCTGGTCCACGCCCACAGGCCCGTGGATGACGACATCGGTCACCCGGTCCGACCAGCCCGACCGGCGAACCTGCGGGTCATCGGCATCGGCCGGAAGATCGCGCACGGCATCGACCGCAAGCAAGACGTCCTCGTTCGCGCGGTCCATGTCGTAGCCGGCGTCGAATTCCAGCCGGATCGCCGCCCGGCCCTCGCTCGAGCTGGCCTGGGTGCTGGTCACGCCTTCGACATTCAGAAGCGCAGGTTCCAGGACCTGGACGATGGCAGCGTCCACATCCTCGGCACCCGCGCCGGGCCAGCTGACCGAGACGGTGATGTTGTCCACCACCACATCGGGAAAGAACTGCGTCCGCATTTGCGGCAGCGCCAGAAGGCCCGCCGCCAGCATCAGCACCATCAGCAGGTTGGCGACCGTCTTGTGGCGCACGAAATAGGACAGGATGCCACCGGCGCGCGCCGACAGGGCGTTTGCGGGTGCCTGCTTGCGGGGGCTGTCGGGGCCTTCCATCAGCTTCCCATCCTGCTTTCAAGCTGGCTGACCATCTCGGCGGGAACGCGGTCCTGTTCAAGCTGATCGCGGATGCGGGCTTTCGCGGCTTCCGGCATGCCCTCGGTTTCCTCGAGAAAGGCCACGAGTGCGGCGCGGCGCTCTTGGCTCAGCTCGATCATCTCGGGTTCGGGGTCGGGCAGGATGCTGCCGTCGGGGTTGACCGGCCGCACGAGAATGCCCTCGCCCAGAAGGGGCGAGCGTTCGGCCACGATCCGCGCGCCTTCCAGATCACCGCGAACGAGCACAAGATCGCCCTGCCGGCGCATCAGCTGGACCGGGGCCGGATGCAGCCGGTTCTCGGCGTCCACGACCAGGACGGTGCCGTCGGAGGCCAGCGCAGTCGAGGGCAGGTAGGCCACGTCCTCCATCTCGGGCTCAAGGATGCGGACCGTCACGAAATCGCCGGGACGAAGGCCCGCCGCGCCGTCGATCCCGGCGAAGATCAGCCGCCCGGTCTGGCCCGCGCCGACGCTTGCCGCCTCGCGGCTGATGGCGCCCTCGGCGATCAGCGACACGCCGGCCACATCAAGCGCCACGCTGACCGGCGCGCCGATGATCGAGCCGCTGTCGCCCAGAAGCTGCGCATGCTGCGCGGTCGAGACGCGGAAAGACACTTCCAGTGCGCTCGGGTCGATCAGCTCGGCGATCTGTTCGTTGGATGTGACGCGCGATCCGGGTGCCACGGTCACGTCGGACAGCACGCCATCGAATGCGGCATGAAGGCGGGTATCGGCCAGCGCCCGTTCCGCTTCGGAAAGGTTGATCCGCTCGCGCGCAATCAGGCTGGTCGCCTGGTCGATCCGGTTCTCTGCCTGAGCCACCGCCTGCCGTGCCGAAAGGACGGATTGCTGTGCCGCCGACACGGCCAGTTCCGCCGCTTCGAGATCGGGTGCGGTGCCGATCCCGCGGTCCTGCAGGTCGCGCTGGCGCTGCAGCGCCTGTTCGCGAAGCGCGGCCTGCACCTCGGCCCCGGTCAGCGTATCCCGGTTCAGCGCCAGCGTCCGCTCGGCGTCTCGCAGAGCGGCTTCGGAATCGCTCAGATCGGCCCTCGCGCGGGACAGCGCCGCCTCGGCCTCGGTCGGGTCGATCCGGATCAGAAGCTGGCCTGCCGTGACCGCGCCGCCCTCGACGAATTCCGGCGCGATCTCGATCACCGTTCCGCCGGACGAGCTGCGCATCGCCAGCGTCTGGCGCGAGCGCAATTCGCCGAAGACGGTCAGTTCCGGGGTCACGGTGCCGGTCTCGAAGGTGACGACATTGACCGAGGTCACCCGCTCGCGCTGGGGAAAGGTGGGGGCCGTGGCATTGGCGCGCGCGTCGATGGCAAGATAAATCGACCGGCCCGCAAGGCCGAACAGCGCAAGCGTCAGCGACATCAGGAACAGTCCGACAAGGGATCGACGCAGGAAACGCATGGCAGGCCCGTGTTTGCTGAACAGCTTAAGGATGTGTGCCCAATGCCGGAATTGTCCAGCAATGACAGGTCACCGCCCCGCGAGAAAATGTTTCATGCGGCCTATTTCCGCCGCAAATGTTCGTCCAGCCGGGGCAGGATCTCGACGAAGTTGCAGGGGCGGTGGCGGTAGTCGAACTGGGGTTTCAGGATTTCGTCCCAGGCGTCGCGACAGCCACCGGGGCTGCCCGGCAGGGCGAACAGATACGTGCCGTTCGCCACGCCCCCCGTGGCACGGCTTTGCACCGCGCTGGTGCCGATCTTCTGCATCGAGACCATGGTAAAGACGGTGGCGAAGGCCTCGATCTCCTTTTCGTAGACGTCACGATGGGCCTCGACCGTCACATCGCGCCCGGTCAGGCCGGTGCCGCCGGTGGTCAGGATCACGTCGATGCCGTCGTCGTCCGCCCATCTGCGAAGCTGCGCGGCGATCAGGCTGCGCTCATCCGGCACGATATCGCGCGCGGCAAGCTGGTGGCCGGCCTCGGCGATGCGGGCAACAAGCGTGTCGCCCGACCGGTCGTCGGCGGGGGTGCGGGTATCGCTGACCGTCAGCACGGCGAAGCGGACGGGCAGGAAGGGGCGGGTCTCGTCGATGCGGGACATGGGGGGTTCCTTCGGGGTCAGGTCCGGCCCAGCAGCCGGGCCTTGAGCGTCAGCAGATCGGCCCATGCCTCGCGCTTGGCGGGCGGATTGCGCAAGAGATAGGCGGGATGGACCATCGGCAGGACGGGCCGGCCCAGCGCCTCGGTCCATTGGCCGCGCAGGCGCGTGATGCCGGTCCGGCCCAGAAGCGCCTGGCACGGCGTGTTGCCCATCAGGACCAGCACCTCGGGCGCGGCCAGTTCGACATGGCGGGTCAGAAAGGGCAGGAACATCGCGATCTCGGGCGCCTCTGGCGTGCGATTGCCGGGTGGGCGCCAGGGCAGGACATTGGTGATGTAGACGCTGCTGCCGGGTTCCTCGGCGCTGCGCGACAGGTCGATGGCGGCGAGCATCCGGTCAAGCAGCTGGCCCGCGCGTCCGACGAAGGGGCGGCCCTCGATATCCTCGTCCCGGCCCGGCGCTTCGCCCACGATCATGACGCGGGCGGCGGGTTTGCCGTCGGCGAAGACGAAATTGCGGGCCATGGGCTTGAGGGGGCTGTGCTCGAAAGCCTGCATGGCCGCGGCCAGCGCGGGCAGGCTGCCGGCCGAGGCGGCGGCAGCCCGGGCAGCGGCCGCCGGATCGGCCACCGGATCAGCCTCGGGATTTGCCGTGCGGTCGGGCGGTGGCGCGGCCGGGGTGGGGGCGGCGCTGTCGTCGTTGCCCTGGGGGCGGACCCTTCGTGCAGGGCTTTCGTCGCGCAGGGCGTAGCGGTCGACCGGCGTATCGCCGATCGTCTCGTCCGCGCCCAGCTCGACCTGCCACATCAGGAGCGCGCGGGCGCGAGTCGCTTCTGCCTCGGTAATCATGGGGGCAGAGTAGCTGGCCCTTTCGGGAAAGGGCAGGGGGTTGCGGCGTGGATCCGGGGCGGGCCTTGCCCCGCCTGTCCCGCCGGAGGAAAGATAGGCGCGAAGGGGGCCACCATGCAAATCGAGGCACGTATCGACGTCTATCCGCTGGCGCAAACCTTCGTCATCAGCCGCGCTGCCAAGACGCGGGCCGAGGTGCTGCTGGTCACCGTGCAGGACGGCCCGCATCGCGGCCGGGGCGAAGCCGTGCCCTATGCCCGCTACGGCGAAACCCCCGAGAGCGCGCTGGCGCAGATCGAGCGCCTGCCGCAACCCGATCCTGCCCTTCTGCCGCCCGGGGCCGCGCGCAACGCGCTTGATTGCGCGCTTTGGGACCTGCGGGCGAAGCAGGCCGGGCGGCGGGTGTGGGAGGTGCTGGGCCGCCCCGCCCCCGGCCCGGTCCAGACCGCCTTCACCCTGTCCCTCGGCCCGCCCGAGGCGATGGAGGCCGCCGCCCGCGCCCATGCCCATCGGCCGATCCTCAAGGTCAAGCTGGGCACGCCCGACGACATGCCCCGGATCGAGGCCGTCCGTCGCGGCGCTCCCCGCGCCCGGATCATCGTCGATGCGAACGAAGGCTGGAGCGCCGAGGTCTATGCCGACCTTGCCCCCCATCTGGTGCATCTTGGCGTGGCGCTGGTGGAACAGCCGCTGCCCGCCGGGCAGGACGGGATGCTGGCCGAGATCGCCCGTCCCCTGCCGGTCTGCGCCGGCGAAAGCTGCCATACGTCAGACGACCTGCCTGGGCTGGCCGGGCGGTACGACATGGTCAATGTCAAGCTCGACAAGGCCGGGGGCCTGACCGGCGCGCTGGCGCTGGCCGATGCCGCGCGGGCGCGGGGGATGGGGGTGATGGTCGGCTGCATGGTCGCCACCTCGCTGGCGATGGCGCCGGCGGTGATCGTGGCGCAGGGGGCCGAGGTGGCGGACCTTGACGGGCCTTTGCTTCTGGCCGAAGACCGGCCCCATGGGTTGAGGTATGATGCGAGAGGCGTCCATCCGCCCGAACCTGAGCTGTGGGGGTAGGCATGAGCCGCATCGTCTATGTGAACGGAGAATACGTGCCCGAGCACGAGGCGAAGGTCTCGGTCTTCGACCGGGGCTTCCTGATGGCCGATGGTGTCTATGAGGTGACAAGCGTGCTCGACGGCAAGCTGGTCGATTTCGCGGGCCATGCCGCGCGGCTGGACCGGTCGCTGTCGGAACTGGGGATGGAAAGCCCCGTTTCGACCGACGAGCTGCTGTCGATCCACCGCGAGCTTGTGGCCCGCAACGCGGTGGAGGAAGGGATGGTCTATCTCCAGATCACCCGCGGCGCCCCGCCCGAGCGCGACTTTGCCTTCCCGGACCCGGTCGCGATCCGCCCGACCCTTGTCCTGTTCACGCAAGCCAAGCCCGGTCTGGCCGACAGTCCGGTGGCGAAGACGGGGATAAAGGTCATTTCGATCGAGGACATCCGCTGGGGCCGGCGCGACATCAAGACGGTGCAGCTTCTGTATCCGTCGATGGGCAAGATGATGGCGAAAAAGGCCGGTGCCGATGACGCATGGATGGTCGAGGACGGGATGGTCACCGAGGGCACCTCGAACAACGCCTATATCGTGACCGGCAACCGCATCGTCACGCGCCATCTGGGCAACGAGATTCTGGCCGGGATCACCCGCGCCGCCGTGCTGCGCTTTGCCGCCGAGGCGCAGATGGAGGTCGAGGAGCGCGCCTTCACCATCGACGAGGCCAAGGCCGCGGACGAGGCCTTCATCACCAGCGCGACAACCTTCGTGATGCCGGTGGTACAGATCGACGGCGTGCCTTTGGGCGATGGCGCGCCGGGGCCGGTGACCCGGCGGTTGCGCGAAATCTATATCGAGGAAAGCCGCAAGGCGGCTGTCTAGGGCCAGTCAGCTGTGCGGTCGTGGCGGTCACCCACCCTGCAGCCAAGCGACAGGGTGGGCAACAAGGTCCATGCGCCGCAGGGGCCTAGCGCCCCTCCGCCTCGAGGTTGAGCCAGGCCACTTCGGCCGGCGTCAGGTCCAGCCCCAGCGCAGGCAGGGTCGAGACGATCTCGCCGGGGCTGCGCGGGCCGATCAGGGCAAAGCTCGGAAAGCTTTGCGCCAGCACCCAGGCCGTCGCCACGTTATGCGCCGAAACCCCGCGCTCCGCGGCCAGTTCCTCGGCCCGCCGGCGACGTTCGGCATTGGCGGCGCTGCCGAAACAGGTTTCGGGCGCGGTATCCTCGGGCAGGCGGTTGCGCAAAGCCTCGGGCAGGAAATAGCCGCGCGCCTGCGCCGACCATGACAGGTGGATTGTGCCGCTCTCGCGCAGGAAGGCCAGCGTCTCGGGCGTGTTCGAGGTGATGCAGCCCGCCCAGACGGGTTTCTCCATCACCGCCAGCGACAGGTTGTTGTTCAGGATGCGCATCGGCTGAAGCCCGTTCGCCGCCGCATAGGCATTCGCCTCGGCCAGCCGCGCGGGCGACCAGTTCGAGCCGCCGAAGATCCCGATCCGCCCCGCCTTGTGCAGATCGTTCAGCGCATCGACGAACTCACCCACCGGCACGTCGGGGTTGTCGCGGTGCATGATGTAGACGGGCACCCGGTCCAGCCCGAGGCGTTCAAGGCTCATGGCAAGCTGGATGCCGATGGCGCGCGGGGTGCAATAGGGGCTGTGCGCGCCCTTGCCCACAACGACGATATCCTTCGCCACGCCCCGCGCGGCGATCCACTGGCCCAAGACCGCCTCGTGCCGCCCGCCGCCATAGACGAAGGCGGTGTCGAAGGCATTGCCCCCGGCCTCGATCCAGGCATCCCAGACGACCGCGCCTTCGGCGATGGTGTTGCGGTTGTCGCAGCCGAGGATCAGTTGCGAAACGGGCAGGTCCACGCCCTCGAGTTTCAGCTTGGGCATTGAGGGCAGGCCCGCAGGTACCACGCCGGGCAGCTTGCGGTTGGTGGCGGGCACTTCGGGCGCGGTGACATATCCGACCTCGGCCCGCCATGCATCGACTGCATGGGCATTGCCGATGCTGTCGGCATGGCTCATCGCCGGGTGGGGGGCCTGCTTCAGGCCGTCGGCGATGGCGCGGCTGGCCAATTCCGCCTCGAAGGCGAAGAGCATCTGCGGGTTGGCCAGCGTCTCGGTCCGGGTCTCGCCGCCAACGGTGATATGGATCACCCCGTCCGACGGGCCCTTGTCGCGGCCGGGCATCCAGGGATCGTCCAGCACGATCCGGCCCTTGGTGCCTTCGATCACGGCGCGGTTGTCCATGGCTCGCCCCACGGCGGTCGCGATCTCGGCCGTCATGCCCGAGGGGAAGGACAACAGCGCATGCGCCACCTGATCGACGCCCGAAGGTGCCATGACACCCACGCCGCGAAGCGTGGCGGGTTCGGCGAAGTCCTTCCCGGTCGACACACCCGCGATCAGCCGGGCCAGCGACACGGTATAGCCGCCCACATCAAGGATGCCGCCGCCGCCAAGTGCATGGTCGTAAAGGCGCGAGGCAGGGTTAAAGGGCGCGTTGAAGCCGAAGCGGGCCTGCAGATGCACCACCTCACCGATCTCGCCTGCGCGGATCAGTTCGATCACGCGGGCGATCTGGGGATGGCAGCGATACATGTAGCCTTCCATGAAGAAGCGGCCCGTCTCTGTGGCCACTTCCGTCACCGCCACCACTTCGGCCGCGTTCATGCCGGCGGGCTTCTCGCTCAGCACGGCCTTTCCGGCGCGAAGGGCCATGATCGACAGTTCGGCATGGAAGGGATGCGGCGTGGCGATATAGACCGCGTCCACATCCCCGCAGGCGACCAGCGCCTCGTAGCTGTCGAAGCGCATGTCGGTGGCCACGCCGAAGGCATCGCCGAATTCGGCACGCCGCTCGGCCGCGCGGCTGGCGATGGCCACGAGTTCGCCCGAGGGCGCCTCGCTCAGGCCATTGGCGAAATTACGGGCGATGCGCCCCGGGCCGATGATGCCCCAGCGGGTGACGGTCATGATATCCTCCCTGCGCCCCTCCCGGGCGCGTCCGGGGCAAGTTCTAGGGGCGGGGGCCGGGCATCACAAGGCCTGCGGGCGGGGTTTTGCATGCCGCCGCGGCGTTACCCTTCGACCGTCAGCCGGATATCGAATTTCCGCTTTCGGCCTTCGGCGAAATAGACCTCCGGGTCGAAGTATCCCTCGCAGGCATAGACCCCCGGCTTGCGCGGCCCCGTCAGGATAAGCTGCGCCGCGATCGAGGCGTTCATCGAGGTGCCCGCATCGACATAGCCGTCATAGATCGGATCGGGATGCAGCGTTACCTCGCAGCGCACGGTGGCGGGCTTGCCGTCCTTCGTGCCGCGACCGATGGCGAAATGGATCTCGTGCCCGTCCTGTTCGGGCATCCTGTCGGCCTTCTCGGCCATGTTGCGCGCGATCAAGGCGTTCAGGAAATCGAGCGGCTTGACCTCGACCCCGCCCACGTTCACCGGCCGGTCGAAATCCCCGAACCCCGCCTTCACAAGGCCGACCCAGGCCTCATGCTCGCGGTGGGGCAGGTGCAGCTTCCAGGTGAATTCGCGGATGCCCTTTTCGGCGATACCTTCGGCCAGGGGCACGGTCAGCTGCTCGGAATGGGGCGAATACATGAACTCGCAGCGGCCCCAGGGTTCGGGCAGGTCGATCACCTCCTGCCCCGTCTGGGGCGCACATTCCACATGGGCGCCGTTCAGGAACTGGATGCTGGGATGGGCATATTCGGCCAGCACGGTCGAGATCGAATAGGGCGGGCAGAGGATGGGGTTCTCCGGCCCCTTGAACTCGGCCGCCCAGTAAAGGTTGATCGCCTCGATCGTGTCCAGTTGGTCGGCCACCGCGCGGCAGATCACGTTCGACAGGCCCGGGTCGGAGCCCACCCCCAGAACGGCGACCACGCCCTTTTCGCGGAAGCGGTCGGCCCAGGCCATCTGCTTGACCGTATAGGTGCCAAGGCCGCCCAGATCGACGTAGTCGACGCCGGCATTCAGCGCCGCCTCGAAGATCGTCATCTGGTGGCCCAACAGCGTGGGCACGGTGTTAATGCAAAGGTCCGCGCCGTCGATCACCGCCGCCAGCCTTGCCGGATCGGTCACGTCAAGGTCATGCAGGCTGATGCGGGGGTCGGCGAAACCGGCCGCCATTGCCTCCATCCTCGGCCGGGCGGTGTCGCAGATCCGCAGGTCGGCTATCCCGACGATGGACAGGTCCGACAGCAGATCGCGCACGATCCCCTGTCCCATCATCCCGGCGCCGCCCAGAATCGTGATCGTTTTCATTGGCTTGGCTCCTTAAACATGTTTCCGCCCGCCACTGTCGAGGAACCAGTCGTCCGGGTAGGGATACCACCAGCCCTGCCGCACGGGCCTGTGGTCCATGATGACCATCTTGGTTCGCCGGAAGGCGTCCAGCCCCTGCCGCCCAAGCTCGCGCCCGATGCCCGACGCCTTCCAGCCGCCGAAGGGCAGGGCGTCATTGTCGATCATCGGGTTGTTGACCCAGACCATGCCGGCCTGCAACCGCTCGGTCGCCTCCATCGCCTCGTCGAGCGACTGGGTGAAGATCGCCGCCCCAAGGCCGAAGGCGCTGTGGTTGGCCGCAGCGATCGCCGCGTCGAAATCCGGCACGCGGGTGATGGCGGCGACGGGGCCGAAGATCTCTTCGTGCAGGATGTCCATCTCGGGCGTGCAGCCGGTCAGGATGGTCGGCATGTAGAACCAGCCAGGCCCGGCATCGTTCGGGATGGTGCCGCCGCAGGCGACGGTCGCGCCCTTAGCGACGGCGTCCGACACCAGCCGGATCACCTTGTCGCGCGCGGCCTGGCTGACCAAGGGACCAATTTCCGATCTGGAGAGGCCGTTACCGACCCGCAAGGCCTGCGTTTGTTTCACAAACTCCGCGACGAAGGCGTCATGGACGCTGTCCACCACGAACATCCGCTCGGTCGAGGTGCAGACCTGCCCGGTCATGTGGAATGCCCCGGTGACGGCGCCTGCCGCCGCCACCTCGATCGGTGCGCTCTCAGTAATGATCATCGGGTCGCTGCCGCCGCCCTCGATCACGCAAGGTTTCAGCCGCGCCCCCGCCGCCGCCGCGACGGCCTTTGCCGCCGCGACCGAGCCGGTGAAGGCCACCGCATGGGTGCGGTCGCTTTCCACCAGCGCGCGGCCCGTCTCGGCCCCGCCGGGGACGACCGCGACCAGCCCCTCGGGCAGCACATCGAACACCCGCGCGAAATCGAGCGTGCAGAGCGTCGTCGCCTCTGCCGGCTTGATCACGCAGGCATTGCCGGCGGCCAGCGAGGCCGCGACCGTCCAGCACATCAGCAGGATCGGGAAGTTGAACGGCATGATATGGGCCGAGACCCCCAGCGCCTCGTACCGCGCATATTGGAACGACCCGGCCTGCGTGGTGCCCGCGATCTTGCCCGCCTCGTCCCGCGCCATCTCGGCGAAATAGCGAAAGACGGGGGCGCAGTTGGCAAGCTCGCCGATGGCATCGGGATAGACCTTGCCCATCTCGCGGCTCATCAGGATAGCGCATTGGGTAAAGTCCTCGCCCTCGATCCGGTTGGCCAGCCGGTGCAGGGCTGCGGCGCGCGACTTGGCGTCAAGCCGCGCCCAATCTGCCTGCGCGGCGTTCAGCCGGGTCAGCACATGGTCAAGCTCGTCCCCCGTGGTCACTGCATAGCGGCCGACGGGGCCAAGGGTTGCGGGGTCCGTGACCTCGACCGCCGCGCCGCCCGAGAGCAGGTAGCGGGGCGACAGGTAGTGGCAGGGTTGGCCTGCGTCGAACATGGGGCTTCCTTCCCGACCCGGCGTCAGCGGATCATGTAGACCTTCTTGACCGTCTCGTGCACGGTGCAGACGCCCTTCCAGTCCTGCGGGAAAAAGGCCGCCGTGTCGGGCGTGATCTCGATCACATCGCCATTGTCATGCACGTAAGTGCAGCGCCCTTCGAGGAAGTGGCAGAATTCGTCCCGCGTCACATGGCAGACCCATTTGCCGGGCGTGCAGATCCACAGGCCGCATTCGGATTCGCCATTCGGCCCCTTGTGAAGGAGCTTGCCCGAGACATGGCTGACCCCTTCGATCATCGTGTCAATGGTGCCCCAGTCCACCAGATCGGTGGTCTCAAGCGGTTTGTGCATCACGGGTGTGGTCATGGGGGTTCCCTCAGACAAGCATGTAAAGATTGCGCATGGTCTCATGCACGCGGCAGGTGCCGGTCCAGCCCGCCGGGAACATCACCGCCGTTCCGGGGGTAACCTCGATCACCTCGCCATCGTCGCGTGTATAGGTCGCCCGGCCCGCGACGAAATGGCAGAACTCGTCGCGCGGGATCGACAGCCGCCATTCGCCCGGCGTGCAGACCCAGAGGCCCACCTCGGGTTGCCCGTCCGGCCCCTTGTGCAGAAGCCGACCCGTGCTGTGCGAGCCCGGCGCGATGGCATCGGGCTGCACGCCCCAGTCTGCCAGATCGTCAAAGGTGGTGGCCCCGTGGATATGGGGCGCGGTTGCGGCAAGGTTGGTCATGACGCCAGTTTCTCCAGCAGGTCCGCCGCCTTTTCCGGCCCGCTTGCCGCCTGCATATGGGCCGAGGTCTGCGCGAGTTTCGCCTTCATCGCGGGATCGGTCAGGCAGGTTTCCAGCTTGGCCAGCAGTTCCTCATCCGTCCATTCGTAGCGGTCGGAGCGGAAGCCGTGGCCGGTTTCCTGCACGCGCATGGCGTTGTCATGGCCGTCCCAGACATAGGGCATGATGATCGCGGGTTTCCCGAAATAGAGGCATTCGGTGAAGGTGTTGTTGCCGCCGTGATGGATCACGACATCCGCCTGCGGAATGACCGAGGGCTGCGGGAACCAGCTTTCGATGATGACATTCGGCGGCACATCGTCATATTCGCCCTTGTAATCGCCCACATTCACCAGCGCCCGGAAGCGCGACTTGCCCACCATGGCGATCAAGCGCTTGAGCAGCGCCGTATCCCCCGCGCCCAGCGAGCCGAAAGAGATATAGACCAGCGGCCCGTCATTGTTGGCGGCGAAGGTCGGCACCTCATAGGGGTCTTCCTTGCGCACGCAGCCCTCGAGATACTGGAACTGGTCCGGGTCGAGCGGGTCTTTGCGGGTGAACTTCACCGGCTCGGGGTAAAGGAGCAGGTTGAGGTAGGGCGAGGCCTCGAAGAACTGGCCGAGCGGGTATTCCTCTTCGCCGTTGGACTTAAGGAAGGCGTTGAAATCGTCGTGGATCGGCTTGATCACCTGATTGAACTTCGCACGAAAGGCGGCGTGGCCTTCGTGATCGTTCTCGCCCATGCCGGACAGATGCGGGGGGATGCCCTCGTCCTCGATCTCGTTCTCGGAACACGAGATGATCCGCACCCACGGCTTGCCGAACTGCTTGATCGCCGGGAACAGGATCACGTTGTCGACGCAGATCACATCCGGTTTCACCTTGGCCAGGATGCCGGGCAGGTCCTTCTGTGCCCATTTCGCGCTGTCGACGATCGCCTCCCAGCAGTCCTTCACATAGTTGTCGATCTGGTCGATCGGCTTTTTCGAGAAGTTGGGAATATGCCCGTTGATGAAGTTTTCCCAGAACTTGGCAAGCTCGTCCGCGGGCATCGGTTCGGACAGGGCCACGGGATGCGCCTCGAAGCCGTAGCCCTGATAGACCTCGACGAAACCCGGGTCGGACAGGAACACCGCCTTGTGGCCGCGTGCCGTCACCGCCTGCGCGATGCCGACCGAGTTGAGCGCGGGGCCGAAGGCCGCTTCGGGGAAGAAGGCGAAGGTCTTTTGCGTCATGGTCTGTCCTTTCGTCTGTATGGCGTCAGGCCGGAAAGAGGCGGGTGTCGCGGGCGGACCAGCCAAGCGTGACCGGATCGCCGGGGTGAAGCGGCTGCGCCTCGGCCACGTCGGCCGTCAGGCGCAAGGTGACAGGGCCAGCGGCCGTGTCCACATGAAGTTGCAGGTCAAGGCCGTGATAGGCCATGGCGCGGACGGTGCCGGCAAGCGTATTCTCGCCCCTACCCAGCCGGATGCGTTCGGGCCGGACGGCGGCGACGGCGCCCGCCGCCGCCCCCTGAGGCATCGGGTCGGTCGAGGTGAATGTGGCGCCCTTCACCTGCAGCGCGCCATCCTGCGGATACCCTTCGAAGAAGTTCATCACCCCGATGAAATCGGCGGCATAGCGGTCGATGGGCCGCTCATACACCTCGCGCGGGGTGCCGCATTGCAGAAGCTTGCCGTCCTTCAGGATGGCGATGCGGTCGGCCATGACGAGGGCCTCTTCCTGATCGTGGGTGACGACGATGAAGGTGATCCCGACCTCGTGCTGCAGCCGCTTCAACTCAAGCTGCATCGCGCTGCGGAGCTTCTTGTCGAGCGCGCCAAGGGGTTCGTCCAGCAGCAGAAGCCGGGGCCGCTTGACCAGCGCGCGGGCAAGTGCGACGCGCTGTTTCTGCCCGCCCGAAAGCTGATCGGGCTTGCGATGGGCCAGACCCTCAAGCTGGATCACGCCCAGCATCTCGTCCACCCGCCGTGCGATCTCGGCCTTGGGCAGCCGCTCCATCTCAAGCCCGTACGAGATATTGGCCCGCACGGTCATATGCGGGAACAGGGCATAGCTCTGGAACATCAGGTTCACCGGGCGGTGGTTCGGCGGCACCTTGGTGATATCGGCCCCGTCCAGTAGCACCCTGCCGCCCGACGGATCCTCGAACCCCGCCAGCATCCGCAGAAGCGTCGTCTTGCCGCTGCCCGATGCCCCAAGCAGGGCGAAGAATTCGTTTTCGGCCACGTCGAGGCTGACCCCGTCCACCGCCGTCACGGTGCCGAAGCGTTTCTCGATTCCTTGCACCTCCAGAAGCGGCCTCATGCCCCCGGCACCCCCCGGTTGAAGCGTTGCGCCAGCGCCAGCGCGGTCACGCTGACCGCCAGCACCAGCGTCGCCAGCGCGTTGATCTCGGGTGTGACACCGAAGCGGATCATCGCCCAGATCTGCATCGGCAGGGTGATGGATGCGCGGCCCGCACCGGCGGTGAAGAAGGCGATGATGAATTCGTCCACCGACAGCGTAAAGGCCAGCAGCGCGCCGGCGATGATCGCGGGCGCCAGCACCGGCAGGACGACGCGCAGATAGGTGATGTGGGCCGGTGCGCCAAGGTCGCTCGATGCCTCGACGATGGACCAGTCGAAGCTTTTCAGCCGCGCCCGCACCACGGCGCAGACGAAGGCAAGGTTGAAGACGACATGCGCCATGACGATCGTGTGCAGCCCCATGGAAAAGCGCAGGCCCAGCGCCGCCTGCAGCCATGAATTCAGAAGCGAGAAGAAGGACAGAAGCGCAATCGCCAGCACGATATCGGGGATGATCATCGGGGCGAAGATGATCGTTTCGAGAAACCGCCCCTTGCGCCGCCGGATCTCGACCCCGATGGCAAGGGCCGTGCCAAGGATCGTCGCCAGCAGGGTGGACACAAGCGCCACCTTGAGCGTGTTTCCAGCGGCCCGCAGAATGTCGGAATTGCTCAGCAGCGCGCCGTACCATTTGGTCGAGAACCCGGTCCAGGCGGTGGGCAGCCCGCCTTCGTTGAACGAAAGCGCCACAAGGACCGAGATCGGGATATAGAGGAAGGCGAAGGTCACGCCGAGGATCGTCAGCATCAGCCGGTGGCGCGCGGGGCTATGCATCGCGTACCCGCCCGCCCGAGCCGCGTTCGACGGCAAGGGTCTGCAGGAACAGAAGGCCCATCATGATGGCGATCAGGACCATCGACAGCGCCGCGCCAAAGGGCCAGTCGTTCGCGGTCAGGAACTGGGCATAGATCGTATTCCCGATCATCTGGAACTGCCCCCCGCCAAGCAGGGCGGGCGTCACGAAATTGCCGATGGAGAGGACAAAGACGAAGACCGCCCCCACCGCGATGCCGGGCAGTGTCATCGGCAAGGTCACCCGGCGGAAGGTCGTCCAGCTTGACGCCCCCAGATCGAACGAGGCCTCGGCAATCTCGGGGTTGAGGCGCGAGAGGGGGGCGTAGCAGGCAAGGATCACGAAGGGCAGGTAGGAATAGACAAGGCCCACGATCACCGTGCCTTGGGTATACAGAAGCGGCGGAAGCTCGCCCTCGATGCCGATCCAGCGCGCGCCCTGCACGATCAACCCTTCGCGGTTCAGCAGCACGATCCATGCATAGGTGCGGATCAGGTAGTTGGACCAGAAGGGCAGGACGGCGAAGAACAGCAGCATCGGCTGATGCCGCCGGGGCATGGCGGCGATTGCGTAAGCCGCAGCATAGCCGATCACGCAGGCGATGATCGCCGCTGTCCCTGCGACGCGCGCGGAATTGAGGAAGATGCCCGCATAAAGCGGGTCGAACACCAGCGCGAGGTTTTCCAGCGTGAAGGTGTACTCGATCCCCCCGTAAAGCCCCCGCCGAAAGAAGGCCAGCGCCAGGATCAGCAGGCACGGCACCACCATCAGCGCCGTCAGCCAAGCCAGCGCCGGGGCCATCAATGCGGTCGATGCCCTTTGGTTCATGCGGGGTCCGGTCGGGGGGGGGGGGGGGCGGCCGGATGGAACCGGCCGCCCGGTAAGCGCTTATTGCGCGGCCATGATCTCGGTCACGAGGCGGGAATAGGCGCGCTGCGCCTCGCCCACGTCGCGGAGCTGTTCGAAGACGAACATCTCTTCCGGGGTCATCCCCATGTTCGGGAAAGCGGCGATCAGCTCGGGATCGAGGGCCGCCATCGCAGGCGCGTTGGGTACCTTGTAGAGGATGTTCTCGGCCGCCCAGCCGTGGGTTTCCGCATCGAGGATGTAGTTCACGAAGTCATAGGCCGCGTCCTTGTTCTCGGATGCGGCAAGGATCACGATCGTATCGACCCACAGGTCGGTCCCTTCCTCGGGGATCATGTAGACGACGTTCTCGTCCTCGGCGATGGCGTAGTTGCACCAGCCGTCCCAGGCATGGACCAGCGAAGCCTCGCCCGAGACCAGCTTGGCGTAGAAGGTGGTGTCGTCATAGGCCAAGAGGGTGGACTTGGCCGCGATCAGCGTGTCACGCACCTGCGCCAGCGCATCTTCATCCGTCACGTTGACGGAAAACCCGTTCGCCAGCATCCCCGCCGCCAGAAGCCAGCGGTCGGTCGCCAGCATCGTGGTCCGGCCCGCCACATCCTCGGCCGGTGACAACAGATCGTTCCAGCTTGTCGGCGCCTCGGCCACCAGATCGGTGCGGTAGCACAGGCCCGTCGTGCCCCAGGCATAGGGCACCGAGAAGCTGTTGCCCGGATCATGCGCCAGTTCCATCGCCTGAGGATAGAGGTTCGCCATGTTCGGGATGCGGTCATGGTCCAGCGTTTCGGCAAGACCCAGATTGTTCAGGATCTCGGCGAAGGGCGAAGAGACGAAGACCACGTCATAGCCCGCCCCGCCCGAGGCGATGAGCTTGCCCATGATCTCCTCGTTCGTGCCGTGCAGCACCAGTTCGGCCGCATGGCCGGTTGCTGCGGTGAAATCCCCGACGGCATCGGGGGCCATGTAGCCGTCCCAGTTGGAAATGGTCAGCGTCTGCGCCGAAAGGGCGCTGGCACCCAGAAGCGCGGCAAGGGCCACACTGGCCCGGATCGTGGTCATCATCGTCCCAAACTCCCTGTGGTTGTGCCGCCCTTTCCGGTGGGGGCACTATCTGAACTGGGCGTATCTTCCTGGCCCGGTCGACGAACTCTAGGTGGTGCCGGGAAAGCGGGTCAATCGGATTTCGACCGAATGCCCCCGGGCCGCGGGGGCAGTGACGCAAGAACAGGCAGGGCCCGCGGCAAACCCCGCCGGCGCCGACTTGAACTGCCGCCCAAGCCCGACGATGATGCGGTGCAATGTCGGGCGCGCTCAGGTACTGTGATCGCCCGGCAGGACAAAAGGATCAGGGAGAGTGGACGGAATGTTCCAGAAGGCCAGACAGATCGCCGCCGCAGGTGCCGTCGCCCTCGCCGCCTGCCTGGGGTCCGCGCAGGCGCAGCAGTCCATCTCGATCGCGATGCAGCTGGAACCGCCGATCCTTGATCCCACGGCAGGGGCCGCACAGGCCATCGCCTCGGTCGTCTATCTCAACATCTTCGAGGGGCTAATGCGCTTCCGCGCCGATGGCTCGGTCGAGCCGCTGCTGGCCGCCGCGATCGAGATTTCCGAGGACGGCACCCTCTACACCTTTACCCTGCACGAGGGTGTGGCCTTCCACGACGGCAGCCCGCTGTCGGCCGAGGATGTGAAGTTCAGCCTTGACCGCGCGCGGGCCGAAGACAGCACGAATGCGCAGAAGGGCCTTTTCGCCGCCATCGACGAGGTGACGGTGACAGGCCCCCTGACCGTCGAGGTTCAGCTGTCGCGGCCCGATGGCAGTTTCCTGTTCAACATGGCCTGGAGCGATGCGGTCATCGTCTCGCCTGCCTCGGCCGGGACCAATGTGAACACGCCCGTCGGCACCGGCCCCTACCGTTTCGCCAACTGGGTGCAGGGCGACCGGATCGAGCTTGTCCGCAACCCCGAGTATTGGGGCGAGGCCCCGCCGCTGGAGCGTGCGACCTTCCGCTTCATATCCGACCCGACCGCCGCTTTCGCCGCCATCATGGCCGAGGATGTGGACGTCTTTTCCGGCTTCCCCGCCCCCGAGAACCTGCCCCAGTTCGAGGCCGACCCAAGGTTTCAGGTCATCGTGGGCTCGACTGAGGGCGAGACGATCCTTGCCATGAACAACCGTGAACCCCCCTTCGACAACCTGACCGTGCGGCAGGCCGTGGCCCATGCGATCGATCGGCAGGCGATCATCGACGGGGCGATGTTCGGCTATGGCACGCCCATCGGCACGCATTTCGCGCCCCATCACCCGGCCTATCTCGACCTGACCGACCTGTCGGTCCACGACCCCGAGATCGCCCGCGCCCTTCTGGCCGAGGCGGGCTTCCCGGATGGCTTCTCCACCACGCTGAAACTGCCGCCCCCCTCCTACGCCCGCCGTGGGGGCGAGATCGTCGCGGCCCAGTTGCGCGCGGTCGGCATCGATGCCCAGATCAGCAATGTCGAATGGGCGCAGTGGCTGGAAGAGGTCTTCACCAATCGCAACTTCGGCCTGACCATCGTCAGCCATACCGAGCCCATGGATATCGGCATCTATGCCAATCCCGACTACTACTTCCAGTATGACG
>JAFIEN010000431.1 GCA_020832515.1 Rubellimicrobium sp.
CGGATCTCGTTCTTGTCCTCGCCGTTGGTGTCGGTGCCGATGTCGATGCGGGCGACGAACTCGACCCCGTCCAGATCGCGGAAGCCGTCGATCCGGCGGCGCGCTTGCGCCTCGGGCGAGTTGTCCTTGTCCGACACGCCGCGCGCCGAGTTGAGGATGCCCCGGATCAGGCCGCGCCCCATGTTGGCCCAGTCCGGGCCCTTTGGGCTGTAGAGCCCGATCAGTGACCAGATCTTGCGCCGGGCATAGGGCCCCTCGAGCACGGTGTATTCGGCGTCGAGATAGACAGCGCCTGTGGCCCCGCGCCGCGCATAGCCGCCGGTCCAGCCTTGCGCGGGATCGTCGAACCCGCCGGGGCGGAGTGTCATCCGGACTTTGGCGAGCGTGCCCTTGGGGATGACGTTGGTGTTGGATTGAGCGGAGTTGAAGTCGTTCCAGGGTCCGGACATGGCGCGGCTCCTTTCAGTTGCAGGGTGAGACGCGCAGCGGCGTCAAATGGGGAAAGCCACTCCGACGACCGGATCGGGACATCGGGGATGAACGGATGTGATCAGCCATGTTCCGACGCCCCGTCCTTTGTCGGAGCAGCCACGGTTACCGGCAGCCAGGAGAGGCGCTCGGAGGCAGGTGCCACGGGGCGCTGGATCTTCTCCATCAGCCGACCGAGATGCGGGGCTTCGATCATGTCGAGGCGCCCGGAGCGGTCCTTGGCCGGGTAGCTCCATGGATTCAGGGTCTGGCAGACGAAGCCGCGCTGCAGCTGGCCATTCTCGCCCTTGATCTCAGCCATGGTGATGACCTGATCGACGATGCCAGGCAGTTCGAGGCCGGTCTTGCTGCCGTCGATCTGCGGGACGAAGACCTTGCGATTGAAGTCGTCGAGCTTCTCGTCGAGGATGCCCACGAACCAGACGTTCTTGCCGCGCGTGTGCTGCAGGTGGGTCAGCCAGGCGATCATTTCGCGCCCGTGCAATCCGTAGGCGCCGCGGATGTCGGGCTTGCCGGTCTTGTCCGAATGCGCCTCGGGCTGTCCCTTGCACCATTGAAAGCACAGCCGGCCCGCCACGGTGATCGAGTCGATGAACACCGTGTCGTATTTGGCCAACGCCGCCGGATCGCCGAATTTCTCGCAGACGGCCGCGTGATGCGCGGGGCTGTAGGGCTGGTCATCGCGCAGCGCCGGGTTCGGCCCGCCGATGAACACCGCGAAATCCCGGCACTCGGTCCAGGTGCGTGGCCGGATGGCGTCGATCGCCAGTCCCTCGATGGCCAGATCCCCGGCCTCCAGGTCGAAGAACAGCGTGGTCGTGGCCTTCAGCGTCCACAGGAGGCTCGTCTTGCCGATGCCCGAGCGGCCGAAGATGACGCCCTTGATACCGCGGGGCTCTGCCAGACGCTGATCGGCGGTGATGATGGGGAGCGCGCCGGTCATGCCGTCACCTCGCCATGCAGCTGGCCGTTTCCAGCGCGCGTCAAAAAGGTGGGGACGGTTCCGTGATCGCTGCCCTGCGCGACAACCGCCTCGTAGAGCAGATCGAGACGGTCGGCTTCCGCCAGACATTCCATGCCCTTGCGGCGCATGAAGCGTCGGGCGGCATCAAGCTCGTCAGGTGCCGCGATCAGCTCGGTGACCGGCACTTCCTCGTCGCGCTCCGGCACGAAGTAGGACGGCCGCTGCAGCGGCGCGACGAAAGGCCGGAATGAGGCATCGATCTGGTCGAACCCTGCCTGCGCATCGTCAAGGGGCGGGGTGCGCAGCACCCGCTTGACCTCCGAGATGCAGCCGGTGCGCAGGATCCTGGCCGCACCTTCGCTTTCGGCGGCCATGGTCGTTTCGGGAAAGACCGCGCGCAGGATGTCATCGACGATACGTGGCGCGCTGCGGCCGAGGCGCGCGGCGGATTGCCAGACATGCGCGGCGAAATCGGGGGTGGGTCTATCGGGCATTTGCGGCCTCCAGGAGTGTGGTGAGAACGTCCCGGCCGCGGTTCATCTTGGCGATGCTGCGGGTCAGCATCGGCCTGTCCACGTAACCGGAGAGGATGAAATCGACCCCATGCAGGTCGAACTGCTCGCTTATGCGCTCGCAGCAGCTGTCGATCGCCGCCACCGCGTCGAAGGCGGGGTTGGGTTCGTGGAGCGGATTGGGTCCCCGCCTGCTCTTGCGGCGCTGCGGGCGCAGGCCCCGCATGGCGGCATCGACCACCATCTTGCGTAAGGCCGCACGGGTCGGTTCCTCGCCTCGCTCGAGCCGCTGATCCAGTGCGCGTCGGATCAGGCCTGGATCTGCTGCTTCTGCATCGCGCAGCAGCCGTGCTTCGTGAATCTCCTTTCGCGTCAGGCCCAGGCCAGAAACTGTCGGAGCAAGGTTCTCGCCGGAAACCTTGCTCGAGCGGTCACCGCCGTGCCTCTGGATCTCACCACGCTGCTGAGCGGCGTCATATTCATCGGCAAGCAGGTGTTTGGCCTTCGACTCGATTTCCAGAGCATGGGCCTGCGCGCGGTGGGCGGCTGCGATCAGATCGTCATGTGCCGCTTTGGCGCGGCATAGCCGGGCAGCGCGCTTCGCAGTGTCGTAAGCTAGCCCGGCAATCTCACGGGCTTCGAGCACCTCGGCTGCAGTCCTGGCCCCGGCCAGCATCGTGGCTGCGCGGTCGATCAGGCCCGGCAGCCCCGGCTCGTCACCGTGATTGAGGACAAGCGCCGTCATCACGTGGCCTCATTCGGCTCGAGCGTGACCTTCAGCGCGCCAAGCTTCACCGTGCGCGCGGGCTCGAACCCCTTGCGCCAGGCCTCCGGCAGAGCGCCATACTTGCGCTCGGAGACCGACAGCCTGGTGTCGATGAACTCGGCCGGGTCCTCGCCGCTGGCAGCGATGTTGGCCGCGATCTGCGCGAGCTTCTGCTGATCCCAGTCCACGCGTTTCGGCAGATCGGCCACAA
>JAFIEN010000432.1 GCA_020832515.1 Rubellimicrobium sp.
CGAACCGGTCTACACGGATTTGCAATCCGCTGCGTAACCTCTCCGCCAACCCGCCTCGGTTTTTGCGGCATTACGCCTTGTCGCCGCGGCGCGCAAGTGCATATGCCGGCTCAGCGCGGGCGCAAGGATGGTGCCGCCCCCGCGCGACGGCGTGGCCCGAGCCCTCAGATCACCCGCACATATCGCCCGTCGGCCCGCGCCTCGAGCCGCGATGAGGCCGCGCGCGCCACCGCCGCCTCGACCTCGGACCGGTCGGGCGGGACCAGCGCGTGGCCGCCGATATCGTCGACCGACAGGACCGACTGCTTCAGCAGCCGCGAATAAGGATGTTCGGGCGCATCAAGGATCGCCTGTGCCGGCCCCATCTCGACGACATAGCCCTTCTGCATGATGACGATGCGGTCCGAGATGTAATAGGCCGTGGCAAGGTCATGCGTGATGTAGATCACCGACACGCCCAGATCGTCGCGGAGCGACCGCAGCAGGTTGACGATCGACATGCGCAGCGAGGCATCCACCATCGACACGGGTTCGTCCGCAATGATGAGGGCGGGGTCCGGGATCAGCGCGCGCGCGATGGCCACACGCTGAAGCTGGCCGCCGGAAAGCTCGTGCGGGTAACGACCGCGGATCTCGGCCAATGACAGGCCGACCTTCTGCAGCGCGCCGTCCATCGCGGCGTCGATCTGGGTCTGGCCGCTGACGCCCAGCAGGGTGCGGGCGGTGGATTCCAGATAGCGGTCGACGCGCTTGAGCGGGTTGAACGCCTCGAACGGGTTCTGGAACACCGGCTGCACCCGGCGCATGAAGGCCAGCCGCGCCGCCTTGCCGCGACGGTCGTGCTGCGAGGTGCCCTCGAACAGGATCTCGCCCCGCGTCGGCGTCTCGAGCCCCAGGATCATCCGCGCAAGCGTCGTCTTGCCCGAGCCGCTTTCGCCGATGATGGTAAAGATTTCGGCACGGTCGCGCTCAAGCGTGAAATCCGCCCCCTCGACCGCCAGCACCTTGTCGCGCGAGAGCACACCGCCCATCGAGAATTCCTTGGCGACCTGCCGCACCTCGAGAAGGGCCGTCATGCCCCGGCCCCCGCCAGATGCCCCGCCCCGGTCAGCGGCACCACATCCGCCGCCCGCCAGCAGGCGCTGCGGTGGCTGTGCCCGATATCGGCCAGCGGCGGCACGTCGGTCTTGCACTTGTCGATGGCCAGCGGACAGCGCGGGTGGAACCGGCAGCCCGAGGGCGGATCGGCAAGGCTGGGCGGGCGCCCTTCGAGCGAGGGGCGCTCGGTCCGGTCGCCAATGCGGGGAAGCGAGGCGACAAGATGGGCCGTGTAGGGGTGCTTGGGCGCGGTAAACAGCGTCCGCGTCGGCCCCTCTTCCACCAGACGGCCGGCATAGACGATGCCGATGCGGTCGGCCATGTTGGCATGCACGCTCATGTCATGGGTGACGAAGACGACGGAGGCGCCCATTTCCCGCTGCACGTCGCGGATCATGGCGAGCACATCCTTCTGCACCACCACGTCCAGCGCCGTCGTGGGTTCGTCCGCGATGATGAACTGCGGGCGGCAGACGGTGGCCAGCGCAATGGTCACCCTTTGGCGCATGCCGCCGGACAATTCGTGCGGATAGGCGTTCAGCACGCGCGGCTCCAGCCCCAGCCGCCTCAGATGCGCCGCGACCCGTGCGTCGAACTCGGAGGCGGACACCCCCATCGGGCGATAGGCGAAATCGCGGAAGACCTTGCCGATCTTGCGCACCGGGTTCAGCACGCTCATCGAACCCTGCATGATGTAGGACAGGTTCTTCCAGCGGATCGCCTCGACCTCGCGCCGGGGCGCGGTATAGGGGTTCAGCACCTTGTCGCCGAAGCGGTATTCGATCTCGCCCCCCATGATGCGCAGGGGCGGGCGGATCGCCACGGCCAGCGTCTTGATCAGCGAGGTCTTGCCCGAAGAGCTTTCGCCCGCGATGCCATAGACCTCGTTCTCGCGGATCTGCATGGTCACGTCATCGACCGCGCGCACCTCGCGCGTGACGCCGAAGGCGCCGGTGACGTAATAGGCCTTGAGGTTGCGGACAGTCAGCACATCGGCCATGGCTCAGGCCCCCATCCGGTTCAGCCGCGACCGCGGGTCGATATGTTCGTTCATCGACACGGCCAGCAGGAACAGGCCGATGAACAGGATGACGATGAGCACGACCGGGAAGACGATCCACCACCAGATGCCCACCACGATGGCCGAATGGTTGATCGCCCAGTACAGCGTCGTGCCCACCGTCGGCACGTTGAGGTTGGTGAAGCCCAGGACCGCCAGCGTCACCTCGAGCCCGATGGACCAGAGCATGTTGGCCATGAAAGTCGCGAAGACGATGGGCATGACGTAGGGAAGATGCTCCTGAAACAGGATGCGGCGTGTGGACATGCCGGCGAACACCGCATGACGCGTGAACTCCCGATGCTTCAGGCCAAGCGATACCGACCGGATCAGGCGGGCGTCGAAGGGCCAGCCAAGACAGGCCATGATCAGCGCCAGCGTGAAGGTATCAAGGTTGCTGCGCAGCACGAAGTAGAACAGCACAAGGATCGGGAAGGCCGGCACGGCGACGAAGATGTCGTTGACGAACATCAGCACCCGGTCGACCCAGCCGCCGACATAGCCCGACAGAAGCCCCACGGTGATCGAGATGATGCGGCTGATCACCGCCACCGTCAGGCCGAAGGTCAGCGTGTTGCGGAAGGCGAAGGTCAGTTGCCAGAACAGGTCCTGCCCGCGCGAATTGGTGCCGAACCAGTGCTGTGCCGAAGGCGGCCGGTCGGGGATCGTCACGAAGATCAGGGTCGGATCGGTCGGGGCGAAGAAGCTCAGCCCCGCGAAGATCACCACGATCGAGACAAGCACG
>JAFIEN010000433.1 GCA_020832515.1 Rubellimicrobium sp.
TCCCAAGGGGTTTGAGGCGCTTTGGCCGACGATGCCGCGCGACCTGATGGAAAGCTTTCTGGGCAAGACCTTCAACCCGGACGGGCTCGATGCCAAGACACGTCTGCTGCTGACGCTGGCCGGTCTGACCGTCCTTGGCGCGCAGGGCGAGGTGCAGATGCGTCTGACGGTGCGCCATGCGCGCGAGGCGGGCGCCACGAAGCAGGAGATTGCCGAAACCATCGCGATGATGGGCCTCTTCGGTGGCGTGCCCGCTATGACCAAGGCGATGGAGCTTGCCACCGCCGTGATGGAAGAGGAGACGGAGTTATGACGGTTGCGGCCTTTTCCTTCTATGCATTCGCGATCACCACCCTGATGGGCGGTTTGATGACGGTGATCAGCCGCAACCCGGTGCATTCGGTGCTCTGGCTGATCCTGGCATTTCTGTCGTCGGCGGGTCTCTTCGTGCTTCTGGGGGCGGAATTCGTCGCCATGCTCCTGATCATCGTCTATGTCGGCGCGGTCGCGGTTCTCTTCCTCTTCGTGGTGATGATGCTCGACATCGATTTCGCGGCACTCAAGGCCGAGATGGCCCGTTACCTGCCGCTTGCGCTGCTGATCGCGGTGGTGATCCTGATGCAGCTTGCCCTGGCCTTCGGCGTCTGGAGTTTCGACATGGGTGCCGATGATCGTCTGGCGGCCCCGATCGGCGAGGGCGAGAACACGCGCCAGTTGGGTCTGATCCTTTACGACCAGTATTTCCTGCTGTTCCAGCTTGCGGGGCTTGTCCTGCTTGTCGCGATGATCGGGGCCATTGTGCTGACGCTGCGCCATCGGTCGGATGTGAAGCGTCAGGATGTGCTGGCGCAGATGTTCCGCGATCCGGCCAAGGCGCTCGAGCTCAAGGACGTCAAGCCGGGGCAGGGGTTGTGAGACGATCGCTCGCCCTCATCCACGAGATCGCCGCGGCCCCCGCGGTGACCGGGAAGCCGCCGCTGACGGCTTGTCCCGGTGCGCCGGTGCAAGCTGCCGGGCGGCGGATCCGCGGTGGAGCAAGGATCGATCGGGCGGGTCATGACGACAACGGCCCAAGTCGGGGCCTTGCCCGTTGCCGCGTTGCATTATGCGGGAGCCTTCAATGGTAAGGCCCCTTGTCCTGATCGCGGCGATGGCCCTGCCCGAACCCTTGCTGGCCTGCAATTTTGCGCTTTACGACCCGGCCGACAAGGTCGAGTTGGGCGAGGCTTGCGCCGCGACATGGACACTCAAGACTGACCGGCGGGTGATGTTGTCGCCCGCTGTCGATCTGGGTCAGGGCATGACCCTGCAGGACGTGCGGGACGGGCACGATTGCGGCTACGAATTCAGCCTGATCGTCCACGATTGCCATTCGGCCGGTGTGCTTCTTGTCGGCAGCGAGATCCATTCGCGCAGCCGCGAGTCGGACGAGGCGGATCTTGCCGAGCTGGCCCGGCACATCGCCGAGGCGCGTCCGACCCTTGACGAGATCGAGGTCATGGCGGCGGCCGACGGTCATCAGGTGATCGAGCGTCGGATTTCGGGGCAGCAGGTGGATGTCGCGGGCTTTGCCCTGCCGACCGGCTGCGCCTGTTCGATCTTCTACGATGGCGGCGGTGGCTGACGATGCGCGACCGCACCGCAAGAACAACTGACGGAAGGCCCTGATGATCGGACTTGAACATTACCTCACGGTGGCGGCTGCGCTGTTCGTCATCGGCATCTTCGGGCTGTTCCTGAACCGCAAGAACGTCATCATCCTTCTGATGTCGATCGAACTCATGCTGCTTGCGGTCAACATCAACCTCGTTGCCTTCTCGAGCTTTCTGGGCGATCTGGTCGGACAGGTCTTCACGCTCTTCGTGCTGACCGTCGCCGCGGCCGAGGCGGCGATCGGGCTGGCGATCCTTGTCTGCTTCTTCCGCACGCGCGGGACCATCGACGTTGAAGACGTCAACGTGATGAAAGGCTGATCCCGATGGCAACCATCATTCTTCTCGCCCCGCTTCTGGGCGCGCTGATTGCGGGCTTCGGCTGGCGGATGATCGGCGAAGAGGCCGCGCAATGGACGGCGACGGGCCTTCTGATCCTGTCCTGCGTCCTGTCGTGGCTCTTGTTCATGTTCTTCCGGGGCGAGCCCTACAGCGTCAGCCTGATGCGCTTCATCGAATCCGGCTCGCTCTGGACAGACTGGGCGATCCGGGTCGACCGGCTGACGCTGATCATGCTGATCGTGATCACCACCGTGTCGTCGCTCGTCCATGTCTATTCCTTCGGCTACATGGACCATGACGACAACTGGCGCGAGGGCGAACCCTACAAGGCGCGTTTCTTCGCGTATCTGTCGTTCTTCACCTTCGCCATGCTGATGCTGGTGACCGCCGACAACCTTGTGCAGATGTTCTTCGGTTGGGAGGGGGTCGGCCTCGCCTCGTATCTCCTGATCGGCTTCTACTATCGCAAGCCGTCGGCCAATGCCGCCGCGATCAAGGCTTTTGTCGTCAACCGGGTGGGGGACTTCGGCTTTGCGCTTGGCATATTCGCGCTGTTCTTCCTCACGGATTCGATCCGCTTCGACGACATCTTCGCCGCCGTGCCCGAGTTGCGCGACACGACCCTGACCTTCCTGTGGGGCGAGTGGTCGGCGCTTGAGGTGGTGGCGATCCTGCTCTTCATCGGCGCGATGGGCAAGTCGGCGCAGCTGTTTCTTCACACCTGGTTGCCCGATGCGATGGAGGGGCCGACGCCGGTTTCCGCACTTATCCATGCGGCGACAATGGTCACGGCGGGCGTGTTTCTTGTTTGCCGCATGTCGCCGGTGATGGAATATGCGCCCAATGCGATGGGGTTCGTCGTCTTCATCGGGGCGACAACCGCCTTCTTCGCCGCGACCGTGGG
>JAFIEN010000019.1 GCA_020832515.1 Rubellimicrobium sp.
GCACCCCGTCGCCCTGGCAGGCCTCGCAGCGCCCGCCCTTGACGTTGAAGCTGAAGCGGCCGGGCTTGTAGCCGCGCGCCTTGGCCTCGGGCAGGCCCGCGAACCAGTCGCGGATATGGGTGAAGGCGCCGGTATAGGTCGCGGGGTTGGAGCGCGGGGTGCGGCCGATGGGGCGCTGGTCGATGTCGATCACCTTGTCGAGATGTTCGAAGCCCTTGATCGTCTCGCAAGGCGCCGGCGTCTCGCGCGCGCCGTTCAGCTTCATCGCGGCGTTCTTGTAGAGCGTCTCGATGGTCAGCGTCGACTTGCCCCCGCCCGAGACGCCGGTGACGCAGACGAAACGGCCCAGCGGAAACTCGGCCGTCACCTCCTGCAGGTTGTTGCCGGTGGCCTTGACCACGGTCAGCGTCTTGCCATTGCCCTTGCGACGCACCTCAGGCACCGCAATCTCGCGCGTGCCGGCCAGATACTGCCCTGTCATCGAGGCGGGATCGGCCATGATCGCGGCGGGCGTGCCTTCCGCCACGATCCGCCCGCCATGCACCCCGGCCCCCGGCCCCATGTCGAAGACGTAATCCGCCTCGCGGATCGCCTCTTCGTCATGTTCGACCACGATCACCGTATTGCCCTGATCGCGCAGGTTTTTCAGCGTGGTCAGAAGCCGGTCATTGTCGCGCTGGTGCAGGCCGATACTGGGTTCGTCCAGCACATAAAGCACGCCGGTCAGGCCCGACCCGATCTGCGACGCCAGCCGGATCCGCTGGCTTTCCCCGCCCGACAGCGTGCCCGCATTGCGTGACAGAGTCAGGTAATCGAGGCCGACATTCACAAGAAAACCAAGGCGTTCGCGAATCTCCTTCAGGATGGCGCGGGCGATCTCGTTCTTCTGGGCGCTCAGGTGGTCGGGGACAGACTTGCACCAGTCGAAGGCCTCGCGGATCGACATCTGCACCACCTGCCCCACATGCAGGCCGCCGATCTTCACCGCCAGCGCCTCGGGCCGCAGGCGGTAGCCGCCGCAGGATCCGCAAGAGCGGTTGTTCTGGTATTGCTCGAACTCTTCCCGGACCCAGGCAGAATCGGTTTCCTTGTAGCGCCGTTCCATATTCGGGATCACGCCTTCGAAGGCGCGTGTCACCTGATAGACGCGGCCGCCCTCGTCATAGCGAAACAGGATCTCTTCCTCGCCCGAGCCGCGCAGGAACACTTCCTGCGCGCGTTCGGGCAGGTCCTTCCAGCGGGCGGACTTGTTGAAGCCGTAATGTTTGGCGATGGCCTCGATCGTCTGCAGGAAATAGGGTGACTTGCCCTTGCGCCAGGGCGCGATGGCCCCGTCGGCGACCTTCAGCGTCACATCCGGCACGACAAGCCGTTCGTCGAAGAACAGCTCCACCCCAAGCCCGTCGCAGGCGGGGCAGGCCCCGAAGGGCGCGTTGAAGGAAAACAGGCGCGGCTCGATCTCGGGGATGGTGAAGCCGCTGACCGGGCAGGCGAATTTCTCGGAAAAGGTGATCCGCTCGGGCTCTCCTTCCGTCGGCGCGGTCTCGAGGATCGCGATCCCGTCGGCAAGGTCGAGCGCGGTGCGGAAACTGTCGGCCAGCCGAGTCTCCAACCCCGCGCGCACAACGATCCGGTCGACCACCACGTCGATATCGTGGCGGAACTTCTTGTCCAGTGTCGGCGGATCGTCCAGTTCGTGGAACTGGCCGTCCACCTTGACCCGCTGGAAGCCCTGCTTTCGCAGCTCGAGCATTTCCTTGCGGTATTCGCCCTTGCGGTCGCGCACGATGGGGGCGAGCAGGTATCCCCGCGTCCCCTCTTCCATCGTCATGACGCGGTCGACCATGTCCTGCACCTGCTGGGCCACGATGGGCTGGCCGGTCGCGGGGCTGTAGGGCGTGCCCGCGCGGGCGAACAGCAGGCGCATGTAGTCGTAGATCTCGGTCACCGTGCCGACGGTCGAGCGCGGATTCTTCGAGGTCGTCTTCTGCTCGATGGAAATCGCGGGCGAGAGGCCCGAGATATGGTCCACATCCGGCTTTTCCATCATGTCGAGGAACTGCCGCGCATAGGCCGAAAGCGATTCGACATAGCGCCGCTGCCCTTCGGCATAGATCGTGTCGAAGGCGAGGCTGGACTTGCCCGACCCCGACAGGCCAGTGATCACCACAAGCTGGTCGCGCGGAATGTCCACGTCGATGTTCTTGAGGTTGTGTTCGCGCGCGCCGCGCACCGAAATCGACTTGTTGTCCGACATGCCATGCCCCCGGGCCCACCTGCGAGAGATAGAGGACGGCGCGCCACTCTCCAACAGGAAAATGCGAACGAAAGATGAACGCAGCAAGATTCCGGTGGAGAAGTGATGCCAGCCCAGGGCTGCCGTGGGCGAAGCTCTTTACATTAGGAAAATGAAATGTATATGGAGGTGCAACGAAAGCCCCATGCAGGATCATCCCATGCTGTCCATGTTTCGAAAATCCCCCGCCCCTGCCCTCGATCCCGCCGCCATCTCTGCGCAGGTCGCCGCAGGCACGCTGACGCTTGTCGATATACGCGATCCGTCAGAGGTGGCCGCTTCGGGCAAGGCCGCGGGCGCGCTTGCCATTCCGCTGTCCACGCTGCGCCTGAAGGCCGACCCGCAAAGCCCCGATCACGACCCGCGCCTGTCGCCGGACCGACCGATTGCGCTTTATTGCGCCTCGGGGGCGCGGGCCTCGATGGCAAGGGGGACGCTGCAGCAGCTTGGCTACCGCGATGTCACCAACCTTGGCGGACTGGCCGACTGGGCCCGCGCGGGCGGCGCCATCATCCGCGGCTGAGACGGACCACCGCCCCGGCCCGAAGGCGACACCCAAGGTGGCGCCTTCATTGAGGGCTTTCCGCGAGGCCAACTCTGTGCTTTCGTTGGGCAAAGAGTTTGTCCCGGAGTGATTGAGATGCGTTTCGCCGCCGCGCTGCTTGCAGCAACCCTACTGTTCCCCTTCTCGATCGCCCAGGCGCAGGAGCGCGCGAACACGATCCTTGTCTTCGATGCCTCGGGCTCGATGTGGGGCCAGATCGACGGGGTGAACAAGATCGTGATCGCCCGGGATGTGGTGGCCGAAATCCTGCGCGATTTCCCCGAGGACCAGAACCTTGGCCTGACGGTATACGGCCACAACCGGCGCGGCGATTGCGGCGACATCGAAACGCTGGTCGAACCCGGCACTGGCAACCGCGACGAGATTGCGCGGATCGTCAACACGCTCAACCCGCGCGGCATGACACCGATGGCCGATTCAATCATCGCCGCGGCCAATGCCCTGCGCCATACCGAGAATGCGGCGACCGTCATTCTGGTGTCCGACGGGATCGAGACCTGCAATCCCGACCCTTGTGCCGTTGCCCGGACGCTTGCCGAGACGGGGGTGGACTTTACCGCCCATGTCGTCGGTTTCGACCTCGAGAAGGAACCCGGCGCGGTTGAACAACTGCAATGCATGGCCGATGCGACGGGCGGGCTGTTCTTCAGCACCTCGAATGCCTCGGAACTGTCGGACGCCCTGTCGCGCGTGGTGCAGGCCGTGGCCGAACCGGAACCGGCAGCGCTTATCCCGGTCACATTGCGCGCCGTCGTGGGATCGGCCGACGGACCCCTGGTCGAGGGGCCGGTTCTTTGGACAGTCGCCGACGAGGAAGGCTATGCCGCCGTCGACGACGAGGCCAATCCGCTTCTGCTCGAACTTTACGAAGGCTCGCATGTCGTGGGGGCCTATGCCGTGGTGCGCGAGGACGAGGTCAACGACAGCTTCATCCTGTCCGGGACCGAAGCCGTCACCGTCACCCTGATCTTTCCCGAACCGGAGCCGGAGCCGGAGCCGGAACCCCAGGCCGAAGGCGTGACCTTCATCGTCACCGACGAGGTGACACGGCAACCGGTCGAGATGCCGGTGACTTGGACCATCCTGCCCGAAGGCGGCGGCGAGGGCTTCACCCTGACCGGCAGTGAAGTGGTCGAGCTCATCCCCCGCGGCGTCTGGGAGGTGACCGTGACCCGCGATGCCGACGGCGCCAGCGCCTCGACCCCGATGGTGCAGATGTCGGGCGAACAGACCATCGCGCTTACCTTGCCGCCCTTCCAGGCGGCGGCCGATATCGTCGCGCAATCCTCGGCACCGATGGGCGCCACGATCCCCGTCGGATGGGAAGGCCCCGGAGACAACCGCGATTTCATCGGCATCGGTCTGCCCGGCGAACGCTATGGCAACTACGCCTGGATCCGTGACGGCAACCCGGTGCAACTACGCCTGCCGGTGGAACCGGGCGACTACGAACTGCGCTACTACGGCCAGCCGGGCAACCTGATCCTGGCCACAAGGTCGATCACCATTACCGAGGTCGAGGCCGCGCTCGATTTTGCCCAACAGGCCACCGCAGGCGAGACGCTGCCCGTCACCTGGGACGGCCCCGGCTACCGCGACGACTTCATCGGGGTCAGCATCGAAGGCGAGCGCTACACGAACTACGCCTGGACCCGTGACGGAAGCCCCGCGCAGCTGCGGATGCCGACGGAGCCGGGTGACTATGTGATCAGCTACTACCTTGGTCAGGGGAATGTGCCGTTGGTGTCGCGCCCCGTGACGGTCTCCGAAGTCGCAGCCACGCTCGATTTCGCTGAACAGGCGATGGCCGGCGAGACCCTGTCCGTCACCTGGGAAGGCCCCGGCTACCGCGACGACTTCATCGGGGTCAGCATCGAAGGCGAGCGCTACACGAACTACGCCTGGACCCGTGACGGAAGCCCCGCGCAATTGCGGATGCCGACGGAGCCGGGTGACTATGTGATCAGCTACTACCTTGGCCAGGGCAACGTGGCGATCGCATCGCGCCCCGTGACGGTGTCCGAGGTCGCGGCAACGCTCGAGGCGCAGGACACCGCCTTGGTGGGCGAAACGGTCCCGGTCACATGGACCGGACCCGGCTACCGCGACGATTTCATCGGCGTCAGCGTCGAGGGCGAGCGCTACACGAACTACAGCTGGACCCGCGACGGCAGCCCCGCGCAGCTTCGCATGCCCGCCCAACCCGGCGACTATGTGATCACCTACTACCTTGGGCAGGGAAATGTGCCGATCGCATCGCGCACCATCCGCGTGGTCGCGGCCGAGGTTGCCCTGACAGCGCCCGAAGTGGCCGAAATCGGCTCGACCGTGGTTGTCGACTGGATCGGGCCGGGCAATCGGGACGATTTCATCGGCATCAGCAAACCCGGCGAACGCTACACCACCTACCGATGGACCCGCGACGGCAGCCCCGCGCAACTGCGCATGCCGGCCGAACCCGGTGATTATGTGATCACCTACTATCTGGGACAGGACAATACGCCGCTTGCCAGCATTCCGATCCGGCTGGAAGAGATCGCCGTCTCGGTCACCGCCCCGGCCGAGGCTGCGGCAGGATCGCTGATCTCGGTCGGCTGGAACGGTCCGAATGCCGAAGGCGACTTCATCGCCGTTGGCCGTCCGGGCGAAGCCTATGGCAACTGGAACATGGTCAGCGACGGCAATCCGTTGCGCCTTCTCATGCCGATCGAACCCGGCGACTACGAGATCCGCTATTACTTCGGCGACGGAGAACAGGTGCTGGCTGCAAGCGCGATCCGCGTGATACCGGTCACCGCCCGCCTGATCGCGCCGGGGACGGGGTCCGCTGGTGGCGAAGTGCAGGTCGGCTGGGAAGGGCCGGGATACGAGTATGATTTCATAGGGATCGCCCCCGCGGGCGAGGCGGGCTACAGCAACTGGGCCTATGTTTCCAACGGCAACCCGGTGACACTGACCCTTCCGGACGCGCCGGGATCCTATGACATCCGCTACTTCCTAGGTCAGGGCGAGGTGCCGCTGGGCGATGCGGTCCGCATCGAACTGGAAGCGGCGGCCGAAGACTAGCCCGCACGGGCCGTGCCTTCATCCCGCGTGGTGGCCCGGCGACCACAATTCACGGCCAGATGGTGTGGGCAGGCGGTATTCGGGTTGGCCGACCGGGCCGGTCAGGGGGGCGCTGCCCCCCGGCCTTCGGCCTCCCCCCGGAGTATTTCGACCAAAGCGAATGGCATTCGAGGGCCTTTGACCGGCGGTGCGCGTCGTGCAGGATCGCTGCGCGAGGGCGGAGGGACGCGCATGGCCGGTCCGGGTGGGCCTTGGGCCCCGGTCGAGGCGCCACAGGTCCCGGGGGCTAACCCAGCGCGTAGCCTGCGCCACGCACGGTGCGCAGCGGGTCGGGGCCGCCTTCGCTCATCAAGACCTTGCGCAGCCGTCCGACATGAACATCGACGGTGCGCGTGTCGACATAGATGTCGCGCCCCCAGACCCGGTCGAGCAGCGCCTCGCGCGACCAGACGCGGCCGGGCTTTTCCATCAGCGTCGCCAGCAGCCGGAACTCGGTCGGGCCAAGCTTCAACGACTTGCCGTCGCGGGTGACGCGGTAGCTTTCGGCATCAAGCCGGATATCCTCGTATTCAAGGACCTGCCCGCTTGCCGCCGGTCGCACCCGGCGCAGCTGGGCGCGGACGCGGGCCAGAAGCTCGCTCACGGCATAGGGCTTGACGACATAGTCATCCGCCCCGGTCTCGAGGCCGCGAACCTTGTCCACCTCTTCGGAACGCGCCGAAAGCATGATGATGGGGATCTCGCGGGTCTGCGACCTTGCCTTGAGCTGACGGCACAGCTCGATCCCCGAGATCGACGGGAGCATCCAGTCAAGCACGATCACATCGGGCGGGTCCTCCGAGATCAGCATCTGCCCTTCCTCGCCATCGGCGGCAGTGCTGACCCGGAATCCTTCCGCACTCAGGTTGTAGGACAGGATCTCGCGTTGCGCAGGTTCGTCCTCGACCACAAGGACATGTGGACGACCGGGGGCGGGCGATGGTCTCATGGCTTCAGTCCGGGGATGAGATGAACGGCGTCTCGTCGCTCTTTGGCCGTTCGTCGATGGGTCGCTTGCCCGAGGTGAGGTAGATCACCTGTTCGGCCATGTTGGTCACCAGATCGCCCATCCGCTCGATGTTCTTGGCGATGAAATGCAGATGCATGCAGGCGGTGATCTGGCGCGGATCCTCCATCATGAAGGTCAGGAATTCGCGGAACAGCGCATTGTACATCTGGTCCACGTCCTGATCGCGCATCACCACGTCACGGGCCAGCGCCTCGTCGCGGCGGACGAAGGCGTCAAGCGTGTCGCGCAGCATCACCTGAACGTCGCGCGCCATGCGCCTGAGCGTGACCTCGGACCCGCCGATCGGATGCATGTCGGCCAGGACGGTCGTGCGCTTGGCGATGTTCTTGGCGTAATCCCCCACCCGCTCGAGCGCGCCGGCCAGCTTCAGCGCCGAGAGGATGACGCGCAGATCGCCCGAGACGGGCGCACGAAGGGCGATGGTCCGGGCGGCGTCGTCGTTGATCCGTTCCTCGATCGCGTCGATGGCCTGATCGCCGGCCCGCACCTTCTCGGCCAGTTCGCGGTCGCGCCGGGTCAGCGCGTCCGAGCCGTTGAGGATCGCCTCTTCGACCAGCCCGCCCATCTTGATGATAAGCGCCTGCAGCTGTTCAAGTTCGCGGTCGTAAGAGGCGACCGTATGGGGTTGGCTCTCGGTCATGAGGGAAATCCGATCCAGAATGTGTTCCATTGTCCTGCCCGCTCATCCTCGTCATCCGGGCCGAAGGGCGAAAGGGTCATCCCCGCCTCGGGCGGTTATGTCGTTCGGGTGTCCCCGCGGCACCGCATCCTGGCCGCCAACATGAAGGTCCCGACCGATCCGTTGCAGTTTCGCCACCCGACAACATCCGTCGACATGCCGCTGGCTAAGCCCGCTCCGCAATGCCTGTGCGACAGTTTCATGACGGATTGATGACATTTCCAGCCCGACGCTGGAAGGGTCAATCCGCCTGCGCGGCCAGCGCCATGGCCTGTTCCAGTCGGTCGCGCACATGGTCGCGGGCGAAACGCATCTTGCGCCTGCTGCCCGACAGGATCCCGGCGGCATCGCGGAACACGCCACCCTGCGGCGCGACATAGCCGATCGGCTGGCCCAGCATCCGCGCGATCTGGGACTGGTAGCCGTTCACCCAGTTCAGGCAGATGACGACCGTGCCCGGCCGCGCGAAGACGGTGTTGTGCATGGCCGAACCGAATTCCCCCGCAATCAGCCGGGCACCCCGCATCAGCCGGACCTGATCGGCCAGCGGCAGCCTCTCGGGGCGCAGGACGGCAAAGCCCATCTCGCGGGCCAGATCCTCGATCTCGTCGAGGTTGAGGACGCGGCGCAACCGATCTCCCTCCTGCGCGCGCGAGAGGTAGACATGGCGCGGGCCTGGTGCTGGCTCTTCTGCATCAAGGACACGCGCGGCAAGTGCCGCGAAAAGCGCCCCTGCCTCGGCCCGCGCGCCGTCCGGCCGGACAAGGTCGGTCAGGCCCAGGAAGGCGGGTGCCGCGACCGCCTCATCCGCGGGATCGTAGGTGACGAACGAACGGCGGGGCATGGCCATGCGCAAGAGCCGCCCGGCCCAGTCGGCAGCCGTACGCGGCACGAGGACGGGCCAGTCGGGCGGCGCCACCCCGTCAAGCACAAGCGCCCGCGGCACCATCTCGAGCAGGACATGGCCGTAGACCCAGTTCGGATGCACGGCAAGAATGGCCGGTGACTCAAGCTGCAGGATCCGGGTGCCGGCTTCGCCAAGGCCCGCGCGCCAGCGCCGCCCGATGCCGGCCTCGGTGCCCATGCGGGTCACGATCTCTCCCACGCTGTCGGGCATCAGGCCGGGCACATGCGCGACTGTCCCGCCGGCATGCAAAAGGCCCAGGCCACCGAAAAGCGCGCCCGTCACGGTAACAAGCTCGACCGCGCGCGGGGCGGCGGCGTCATGCGCGGCAATGACCTCGGGCGGCATCTCGGCGCGCCACAGAAGCGGGGCGGGGGGCGGCGGGGCGGCCGGCGGAAACAATGTCTGTCGGACCACCCCGGGCTGTGGTGCTGCGGGCCGTCCCGGTTGCGGCCGACGGGCGGCACCCTTGCGCGCGGGCCGGGGGGGCGCGCTCATTCCTTGTCGGCGTCCGGCAGCAGATACACGTCCTCGACGAAATACTGGTAGCTGTCGGCGTTGCGGATCGCCCGGCGCGGGTCAAGCCGGGCCATGCTGGCGCAGAACCGCCGGGAATAACATTCGTCATCGGTGCCTGCGATGACGTCGAAATGGCTGATCTCGTGGATGATCGTCCCCTCGCGCGTGCCGTTCTGAAAGCCCGAGGCGCGCGGGCCGAAGCCCTCGACGCCCGGCATCCGGAAGAAGGCGGGGCAGAGGTTGATCACGAAGGGTTCGTCCGGCCAGACATTGGCGAATGTATCGGACCAGCAATCCTCCTCGCCCAAAGCCGGGCAGACCAGCGTCAGCGCCCCGGCCCCGAGCGCAAGGTCGATGGCGGCAAGGTTCTCTTCGACGATGCGGGCATTGCCGGGGCTGTAGCCGCCGAACCAGCGCACATAATGCTCATGATCCCCCACTGCGGCGCGCGCGACCCCGGTCATGCGCTTGGCCCCTTGCACGGCCTCGGTCGCGGCGTCGATCTGCGCCTTGGTGCAGCGGTCGAACGTCAGGGCGCTTGCGGGCATCGCGGCAAGCGCAAGAAGGCCAACCGCAACCGATAGGAAAGACCGCATGCTGGCGCGCGCCCCGACAAGTTTCGCCGCAAAGGCTAGCCGCCGCCTTGCACAAGGTCAACGGGGCCGGTCCGCCCCCGCCCTCGCGCGCAGCACCGGCCTCCACCCGGCATCAGGCCTCGTCAGGATCGCCATCGGCCGCCCCTCCGTCGGAATTGACCGGATCAAGATCGGGCTCGTCGGCAACCGCCGGACGATCCGCCTGCGCGCGGTTCGGGGTCGCTTGGTCCGCACGCGCCGCATCGTCATCACCCGCCTGCGGGCGGTCGCCGCGCAGCACGTCGGCGTTGCGCAGCCAGATGTCGCGCTGGGCGAAGGGGATTTCGATCCCGTGCTGGGCAAAGGCGCGCGCGATCGCGTGGTTCATCTCCGAACGCACCGCGACCGAGAAGTTCACGTCCCGCAGCACCGCACGGATCTCGAATTGAAGCGCATCGGCCCCGAAGCCCATGAACAGCACCGCCGGCGGCGGCGTCAGCACCACCAGCGGATTGGCCTCGGCGATCTCGCGCAGGATCGCGGTGACCTTGTCGGTATCGGTGCCATAGGCCACGCCCACGGGCACGATGATCCGGCCCACCATGCTGCCACGCGTCCAGTTGATCACCTGACCCGAGACGAGATCGGAGTTCGGCACGATGACATCGGTCCGGTCGAAGGTCTCGATCCGGGTCGAGCGGACCGAGATGTTGCGCACATAGCCCATCTTGCCACCCACTTCGATCCAGTCGCCCTCGCCGACCGGACGCTCGATCAGCAGGATGATGCCCGAGACGAAGTTCGACACGATGTTCTGCAGCCCGAAGCCGATGCCCACGGACAGGGCACCCGCGACAATGGCAAGGCTGGTCAGATCGAGGCCGGCGCTGGACACGGCGGCAAGGGCAGCGACGAAGATACCGATATAGCCGATCCCCGCGACGATGGCCGTCTTGCCGCCCGGATCCAGCGATGTGCGCGGCAGGACGGTCGTGCGCAGCGTGCTTTGCACCAGCCGGGTGACCGCGTAACCGATAGTGAAGACCACGACGAAGGTCAGGAAGTCGGCCGGCGCGATCCGGGTCTCGCCGAACTGGAAGCCTTCGCGGAACCGGGCCCATATCTCGACCATGTCCTCGACGCGCGCGCCCCAGATGACGGCCATGACCGGCAGCGCCACCAGCAGCAGCACGATCCCCACCAGCACGGGGATCAGCGCGTCGCGGCTGGCCTCTTCCGAGCGCATGACCAGCGTGTAAAGATCATGCCCCAGCCATTGCAGCCGCACCACAACCGCCAGCACGAAAAGCGTCGATACCATCGGCCCCAGGATCGCATCCGCCGCCGCGGCATAGCCGATCATCGCAAGGATCGGAGACAAAAGCGCGGTCAGCATCGTGACACGGCCGACGACACGGCTGACACCGCGCCGAAAGGTCAGGCCGTCGGTCTCTTCTCCCTCGCCGGGCGACTGGGAACAGGTCAGAAGCCGCCCGATGCGAAACAGAAGCAGCGCCAGCACAAGGTTCAGCGGCAGATCGAGAAGCGCCCGCGTCGGCGCGGCAATATCGCCCGCGGCAAGGAACGCGCCCCAGAGCACCGATATCGCCATCACCCAGCCGGCCTGCACGATCAAGCGCCGCCCGCGGGACTTTTGCTGCTCCGAGAAGTCGAAAGGTGGTGGCACTGGCTGATCGGGCGCCATGAACTGCGAGGCAAGCCAATGCCCCAGGAGCGCGTTCAGACCGGCGAGAGGGACAGCCTGGATCAGCTGGGTCGCGCGAAAGCCGAACATGCCCGATATCTGCAAGGCCTGCGCCACCATCCAAAGCCCGACATAGGGCAAGAGCACCGCAGTCAGCGAAAAGACGAACTGCGGCACCCCCTGTCCGCTGGGGACCCGCGCCAAGACCTCGGTCTCGGCCCAGCGGTTCCAGTGCCGCGCCCGCGTCAGCAAAAGCCCGGCGATCGCCAGATAGAACAGGACATTGGGCCAGGTCTGCTGCAGCGTCTGCAACCGGACCCGGCTGCGGACCGAGGTGCTGACCTCTTTCCATAGCCCGATCGCGCGCACGGTGATCGCCTCCCAGGCGTCGACCCAGATCGCCGGATTGAGCGGCGAGGGGCCGCGCGTCAGAAGCTGCATGGCCTGCCGGGCGCGCAGCAGCGCGTCGATCTCGCCGATCATGCCGTTCGCCCTTGCATAGGCCTCAGAGGCGAGCACCGCAGGCGCCCGTGCCCGCGCAAGTTGCCCGTCCAGCTCGGCCCGCCGGGCGGCAACTTCCGGCGCCTCGGAAAGGCCGTCGGCCGGGGGGAGGCCAAGGGCGGTCATCTGGGTCTGGACGGTGGCGATCCGCGGGCCGTGCAATCCCATCTCGTCAAGAAAGACCTCGCGCCAGATGACAAGCTCGGCCCGCAGGCGCTGGAGCGCGAAGGTCGATCCCCGCCGCGTCTCGAGCGTCAGTTCCGCCCGTTCCGCGACCGTGGTCCAGGTGGCGTAATCGGGGCTGCCATTGTCCAGGGTCGGGCCTGGTGCGGCAGCTTGCGTAGGTCCCGAGGTGCGGGGATCGACAGGTGGCGCGCCCACCTGCGCAACCGCCGGCAGGGCCGCGCCCAGCCAGAGCAGGACAACAGCGACGAACAGCCCTGCAGCCGCAGGCCTCATCCCTCTTCGAAGACGCCGGGGATCGAAGCCGGGCTTCGGTCAAGCCAGCGCGGCACGGGCAGGCCGCGCCCGGTCAGGAAATCGGGGTTGAAAAGCTTCGACTGATAGCGCGTGCCGTAGTCGCACAGGATCGTGACGATCGTATGCCCCGGCCCCATATCGCGCGCCATGCGGATTGCGCCCGCGACATTGATCCCCGACGATCCGCCCAGGCAAAGCCCCTCGTGCTCGAGAAGGTCGAAGACGATGGGAAGGGCCTCGCTGTCGGGGATGTTGTAGCTGAAATCGGGGGTGAAGCCCTCCAGATTGGCGGTGATCCGCCCCTGCCCGATCCCTTCGGAGATCGAGTCGCCCGCGGATTTCAGCTCTCCGGTCGTGTAGAAGCTGTGGAGCGCCGCGCCGTCGGGGTCGGCCAGCCCCATCCTGACGCCCTTGCCCTGCAGCGCCATCGCCACGCCCGCAAGCGTGCCGCCAGAGCCCACGGCGCAGATGAACCCGTCGACCTTGCCCTGCGTCTGGTCCCAGATCTCGGGGCCGGTCGTCTCGACATGGGCCTGACGGTTGGCGACATTGTCGAACTGGTTGGCCCAGATCACCCCGTTGGGATCGGTCTTTGCCAGCGCTTCGGCCAGACGACCTGAATAGCGGACATAGTTGTTGGGGTTGCGGTAGGGCGCCGCGGGCACCTGCACGAGTTCGGCCCCGGCAAGGCGCAGCATGTCCTTCTTTTCCTGGCTCTGCGTCTCGGGGATGACGATGACGGTCTTGAACCCCATCGAGGCCCCCACCAGCGCCAGCCCGATGCCGGTGTTTCCGGCCGTCCCCTCGACAATGGTGCCGCCGGGCTTCAGTTCCCCCCGCGCCACAGCATCGCGGATGATATAAAGCGCGGCGCGATCCTTGACCGACTGGCCGGGGTTCATGAACTCGGCCTTGCCCAGGATTTCGCAACCCGTCGCCTCGGATGCGGCGCGCAGGCGGATCAGGGGCGTGTTGCCAACGGCGGCGGCAAGGTCGGACTTGATCGCTGTCATCTTCGGGCCTTTCGTTTGGCCCTGTCTAGGGTTCCGGGCGCCCGAACTCAAGCCGGTGAGCGCAGGCCCCCCCGCGGGCCAACTCGCCGGTCCAGCCAGCACATCATCGCGACCAGCGGGCCTGCCGTGATCTCGCCCGTGTCGATCAACCCGAGCGCTGCGTCCCGCGCCAGGACATGAAGCCGCAGGTCCTCGGCCTCGGAGGCCAGCCCGCCGAAGGCCGGATGGTCGTCGGGCAGATCGCAAAGGCCAAGGAAGCAGTGGAAATAGTCCGAGGTGGAACCGGGCGAGGGATAGACCGCGAACATCGGCACAAGCTCCATCGCGGCGATCCCGGCTTCCTCGAAGGCCTCGCGCCTTGCGGCCTCTTCGGGCGTCTCGCCGCCGTCGACGATGCCTGCGACCGGCTCGAGCGTCCAGGGATTGGGATCGCCCCGCCGTGCCGGGCCGGTGCGGAACTGCTCGACCATCAGCACCCGGTCGCGTGCGGCGTCATAGGGCAGGACAAGGGCGGCATCGACGCCGACCAGCACCTCGCGCACCAGGCCGCGCGCGCGGGCACCGTCGAAACGGTCATGCTCCATCACCATGGTGTCGTGCTTGAAGAAACCGCCCGCAGGGGGGCGCAGGCGGGACCAGGCGTAATCGTCGGGCCCTGCCCCGCGCCGCATGACCGCCGGGCCCCGCGCGCCGCGTGCCCGCGCCGCGGCATGTGCGCGGGCGCCGATCATGGGCCACTGGCGTGCGATCCCGGCCGCCGACAGGGGCGGATCATGGGCTGCGATCTCTTCGGCGGCCAGGATCATCGCCAGACCCTCGGCCTTGTGCCAGGCCTCGATCGACCAGGCCTCGCCCGAAGGGATGAGAGAGGGGGGCGGGAAATAGGCCTCGGCCCGAACCGGGCCTTGCGCGGTGAGGACCTCGACGGTGCGCAGGTCATAGCCGAAGGCAAGCTCATAGGCATCGAGACGGGCACGCAGGCGCGGCGCAAGGTCGGGCCAGAGATGGCCCTGCGTCTCGGCACCGGCGGCGGACAGGATCAGGGGATAATGACCATCCGCGACCCGTTCGACCCGGTGCCCGGGCAGAAGGGCCGGCAGGGGGCCGGTTCCCATGTCCGTCGGGTCGGCGCCGACCAGCGCGGCAAACAAGGGTGGATGCAGCAGCGTTCCGTACACGAAGAGCGCCATGTTCAGCGAAACCGTCGTCCGAAGAACTCCGTCACAAGCCCCGCAAGCACGCCGCCCACCAGAAGGGTGATGATGATCGGCGCCTGAAGCATCAACATCCCGTGATCGCGCATCAACTCGAACACGCCGATCACCGCCTGTGCGGGGCCATCGTAGCGCCGGTTCATCGACATGCGCACCATTTCGCCGAAGCTTTGCAGGAAAAGCGCCCAGAACACGAGTGCCACTGTCGCCGTCAGACCATAGCTGACGGCATTGGCCCATGTCGTGCGGGCCCGGCTGCCGGCCACCCGCCAGCCGACGAAGATGCCGATCACCGCATTCACCTCGGAAAACCGCCCGACATCACGCTCTTCCGGGAACAGCGGCTTGATCAGTTCCGAGGTGAACCAGGCAAGAAGCGCAAACAGGATGGCGGCCACAAGCTTCGCGGCGGTCGGCATAGCTGCTGCTCCTTTCGCGGCGGTGCCGGCGCAAGTCAGGCCGGACGTGTCACCGTGATCTGCGTCACATCGCAGATTCCGCTATCGAAAGTGGCCGCGCAAGAGGTCAGATAGAAGTTCCACATGCGCCGGAACCTTTCGTCAAAGCCGAGTGCGGCAATCTGGTCCCACTTTTCGTTGAATGTCTCGTGCCAGCGACGCAGCGTCAGACCGTAGCTGGGGCCGAATTCGATCGAGCCGTCGACCGCGAGACCCGCCTTCTCGACTTCGCGTCGCAAGACGGCGGGGCCGGGCAGCATGCCACCGGGGAAGATGTATTTCTGGATGAAATCAACACCCTTGCGATAGGTGTCGAAACGCGCGTCCTGCACCAGGATGATCTGCAGCGTCGCATTGCGCCCGGGCTTGAGGCGGTCGCGCAGCGTGTCGAAATAGGCGGGCCAGTACTTTTCGCCCACCGCCTCGAACATCTCGATCGAGGCGATGCCGTCATAGGTGCCGCGCTCGTCACGATAATCCTGCAACCTGAAGGTCACCTGATCCGAAAGGCCGGCCCTGGCGATCCGCTCGACGGCGTATTTGTACTGCTCTTCGCTGATCGTCAGCCCGGTGACCTTCAGCCCGCGCTGCCCGGCGGCATATTCGGCAAAGCCCCCCCAGCCGCATCCTATCTCGAGGATATGGTCGCCGGGTTTCGCGCCCATCTGGTCGATGATGCTGGCATATTTCTGCTGCTGCGCCTTTTCGAGGTTTTCCTGCCCGGTTTCGAACTTGGCACTGGAATAGGTCATCGTCTCGTCCAGCCAGAGACTGTAGAAATCGTTGCCCAGATCGTAATGGTAGGAGATGTTCTTCTTCGCCTGCCGCCGCGAATTGGACTGCAGCCAGAAGCGCAGCTTCTCGTAGGCCCGCACAAGGCCCTGCCCCGGAAAGCCGTCGTAGATCTCGTCGGCCTCGTCATGGACAAGGTCCATGAAGGCCATCAGGTCGGGCGTGGACCACCAGCCATCGAGATAGGCCTCCGAGAAGCCCAGATCGCCTTCGCGGATCAGCCGGGCGAACAGGTCGGGATTGTGGATATGGACTTCGGCGACATAGCCCGCCTCCTTGCCTTCGGCCCGGAAATGACGCCCGTCCGGCAGGATGATGTCCACACGCCCCCGCGGGATGGCGCGGATCTTGTCGAAGACGGCGGCGAAGTAGCGGGGCAGATTGTCCTGCCCGGCGGTCGTTGTCAGGATCATCCCGGTTCCCACTGTCGTTTCCCATGTGCCACGGCGGTGGTCATGACCGCACACCCCGCTGCATTACCGGCAAAGATTAATCCGTCGGACGGCAGAGTCACGAGCCGACACACGCAAAGGTGCGACAAGAGCGCATCGCCTGTGGCATGGACGCTTACCCGCTGCGTGCCGCATAGGCCTCGAGCGCCCGTTTCCGGCCCGCCTCGGGTGTCACGACGGGGGCGGGATAGGGGTCGGCGGGCGACAGCCCCCAGGCGCGCGGGATCGCGTCGAACCAGGACAGCGCTGTGGCCGCAGGGTGTCGCTGGCCTTCCGCGATCCATGCGCGGGGATAGGCGTGCGACGGGTCGAACTTGTCCAGCTGGCTGACCGGGTTGAAGACGCGGAAATAGGGTGCCGCATCCGGCCCCGAACCCGCCGCCCATTGCCAACCCATCGCATTCGAGGCCGGATCCCAGTCGGTCAGGCAATCGGCGAACCAGTCAAGACCGATCCTCCAGTGCGTCATCAGATGCTTGGTCAGGTAGGAGGCGACGATCATCCGCCCCCGGTTGTGCATCCGCCCCGTCACATACATCTGCCGCATCGCCGCATCGACGAAGGGAATGCCGGTCCGCCCCCTTTTCCACGCAGTCACCTCGGGCGTCTCGTCGGTGTTCCAGGGGAAGGCGTCCCAGTCGGGTTTCCAGTTCCGCGTGGTGATATGGGGCGTGTGATGCACCAGATGCCACGCGAATTCGCGCCAGACGATTTCCTTCAGGAAAGTCTCGGCCCCGGCCTTGCCCTGCCTGAGCGCCTCCTGCCCCGCGTGCCAGACGGTGCGGGGGCCGATCTCGCCCAGCGCGAGGTTCTCCGACAGCATCGAGGTGCCGTCCTCGGCCGGCCGGTCGCGCGCCTCGGCATAGGGACCGACGCCGCGCGCCATGAAGCGCTCAAGCCGGGCGCGGGCCGCGGCCTCGCCCACCACGGCATGGGCGGCGACGACAGGCGCGCCGCGATCCATCGCCGCCTCCATCCGCCAGTCGTGCAGCGCCTCGCTGGCGGGCCAGTGGTCGGGTGCCGGAAGGCGCGTGGGCGCAGGTGTCGGCGCGGGCACCTCGCGGTCGCGCACGGCGCGCCAATAGGGCGTGTAGACGCGGTAGAAGCCGCCCGTTCCCGTCGCGACCGTCCATGGCTCGAACAGGACATGGCCGGGAAAGCTCTGCGCCTCGAGCCCCTCGCCCCTCAGCGCGGCCTTGACGTCCGTGTCGCGCGCCTTGGCCCCCGGATCATATGCCCGTGTCCAGAAGACAGCGCCCGCCCCGGTCTCGGCCACCAGCGCGCGCAGGCCCGGCAGCGCATCGCCCCGGCGCAGGATGAGGCGGCTGCCGAGCGCCGAAAGATCGCGCGCGAGTGCGGCGACCGAAAGCCCCAGCCGAAAGCGTAGCGCGGCGCCCGGCGCCTCGACCTCCTGGTCGTGCAGGAAGACCGGGATCACCGGGCGGCCCGAGGCCGCCGCCGCCGTCAGCGCGGGATGATCTGCCAGCCGCAGGTCGCGGCGGAACCACACAAGGACGGGCGAACGGTCGGACATGAGAGATGCACCCCGGCAAGGAACGTCCCGGGCAAGCTAGCGCCCCTCGCGCCCGGTCAATGGCATTGGGCAACGGCCCTCATGCGTGATCCGCCGGGGGCGCGCGCCTCAGGGCATCATGATCTCGGCGCGCTGGAAGGCGGCGCCGGTCTCGGTCCCGTCGTTGTAGGTGATCACGACCGAGACCTGATCGACAGACCCCGCCGGAAAGCGCAGGTAGATCGGATAGCTGTCATCCGTGATCGCGTTGGGCGAGGCGGTGCCCACAAGGCAGGGCTGCATCGGCAGGACTTCGGTCGCGGGGGCACCGTTGAGGCCGTAGCGGATTTCCCACATTCCGCAGCGCCACGACAGGAGATGGGTGAAGTACAGCCAGTCCTCGCCCTCCCAATCGCGCAGGGCAAGCCAGTTGGCCTGGGTCATGTCGATGATCGGACGCACCTCGGTGGCGGTGGTGAACTGGCCCGTGGGCTCCTGCGGGTCGGGGGCGCGACCGGCGACGGCACCGGCATCAGGCGCGGGCGCGGGCGCGGCGGCGCCATCCTCCACATATGCGAACGGGTCGGCGAATTCGGGCGGACCACCCGGAGAAGGGCCGATCGCGAAAGCGAAGATGATGCCGATCACCAGTTCGAACATGACGACCTCCTGCCGGTTGGCGCTGCCGACGGTTTTGACGGCGCGGGCCGAAGTCTGGCACGAAAGTCGCGCCCGTTCCAGAGCGTTGCATCGCAGCGGCCTCTGGCCATTGTGCCGACCGCCGGAAGACACCATGTTAAGACCATGAATATGGCAGACGCATTGCATCCCCCGCATCAGGCCGCCGCCGTCGTGACGGGTCCGCGCGACCTGACGGTGGCGAACTACAACATCCATACGGGCTTCGGCTCGGACCTGCGCCGCAGGCCCGACCGGACGCGGGGCGTGATCGCGGGGCTGGGCGCCGATATCCTTGCCCTGCAGGAGGCCGACCGCCGCTTTCGCACCCGGCGCGGCGTGCTCGACCTGCCCCGGATCGAGGCCGAGACGGGCCTGCGTCCGGTGCCGCTGCGCCATCGCAGCGGGCGGGATGCACATGGCTGGCACGGCAACCTGCTTCTGCTGCGCGCAGGCACGGTGGAAGAGACGCGCACCATCGACCTGCCCGGGGCCGAGCCGCGGGGCGCGGTCGTCGCCGATCTCGACATTCCCGGCCACGGCCGGCTGCGGGTGATCGCGGCGCATCTGGGGCTGACGGGCCGGGCGCGCGCGCAGCAGGCCGAAATCCTTGCGGGCGAGGTCACGGCGGACGGGCGGCCGACCATCCTTCTGGGTGATCTGAACGAATGGCGCGCAGGACCGCAAAGCACGCTCGCGCCGCTTTACGCGCGGTTCGGCGCACCCGGCATGGGCCGCAGCTTTCCCGCTCCGCTGCCGATGCTGGCGCTCGACCGCATCTTCGTCTCGGTCGAGCCGCAGGATTTCAAGGTCAGCGTCCATGCCGATGGCGCGGCGCGGATCGCCTCGGACCACCTGCCGCTTGTGGCGCGCATCAGGTTCTAGACCGGTACGGGAATGCGCAACTCCACCCCCTCACGCAACGGCCCCGAACCATGCTGCCGATCGTGCTGGTCCTTCTGGTTACACTGACGCAGATCGTCTTCATCCTGCGCGCGCTTCTCCAGCGAGGCAGCACGCCGCCGGTGCGGCTGGCCTGGGTCATGATCATCGGCCTTCTGCCCATCGCCGGGATCATCCTGTACCTGCTGTTCGGCGAGGTCCGGCTGGCCCAGGCCAAGCGCCACCAGATCCGCCGCGCGCGCGATACGCTGCTTCTGGGCTGGAACGCGAACTCCCACGCCCCCGCGCCCCTGCCCGATGGCCTTGGTGCCGCGGCCTTCGAGATGGGCCGCGCGACCGGCGGCTTTCCCGCACGCGCGGGCAACCGGGCAACGATCCTGCCGGAAGGCGACGACCAGCTCGAAGACATGATCGCCGGGATCGACGCCGCCCGGGCAAGCGTGCATCTGCTGTTCTACATCTGGCTGCCCGACCGGATGGGCACGCGCCTTGCCGAAGCTGCGATCCGCGCCGCCGAACGGGGCGTCACGGTGCGGGTGCTGGTCGATGACATCGGCTCGCGCCCCCTGATCCGCTCGAACCTCTGGCGGCGGATGGCCGAAGCCGGGATCGAGGTCGAGGCGGCCTTCCCGCTGGGCTATCCCTTCGTGACGATGCTCTTCCAGCGGATCGACCTGCGCAACCACCGCAAGATCGCCGTCATCGACAATCGCATCGGCTGGACCGGCAGCCGCAACTGCGCCGATGCCGCCTTCGAGGTCAAGCGCAGCTACGCCCCCTGGGTCGATGTGCTGATGCGCCTCGAGGGGCCGGTCGTGCGCCAGATGCAGGCCGTGTTCCTGCAGGACTGGATGACCTATCACCACGCCGATCTGAGCGCGATCCTGGCCGAGACGCAGTCTGCCCACGACCCCGGCTTCACCGGCCAGGTGATCGCGACCGGCCCGGATCAGAGCGTGACCGGCCTGTCCGACACGATCGTCTCGATGTTGCATGCCGCACGCGAGAGAGTGGTGGTGACCACGCCCTATTATGTCCCCGACATTCCCACACAGGCCGCGCTTTGCGCCGCTGCCCGACGGGGGATCCCGGTCACGATGATCCTGCCCGACCGCAACGACAACCGCATCGTCGCGGCGGCGAGCGAAAGCCATTATGTCGATCTGCTCGAGGCCGGGGTGCGGCTTTACCACTTCCTGCCCGGGCTTCTGCATTCCAAGATCCTGACGGTGGACGGGCGACTGGCGCTGTTGGGTTCGACCAATCTGGACCGGCGCAGCTTCAACCTGAACTACGAGAATGCGCTGTTGCTGGATTGTGCAGAGGTGACGGGCGATCTGGACCGGCTACAGGACAGCTACATCGCCCGCGCCCGCGAGGTGACGCTGGACGAGGTCGCGGGCTGGAGCATGCTGCGCCGGCTGCGCAACAATTCCGTCGCCCTGGCCGAACCGCTGCTCTAGGTTCTTGCGCCGCACGACATGCGGCACAGCGAAGCCCCGCTCAGACCACCGGGGCGTCCAGCCGGTAGACCCGCGTCGCATTGCCCGCAAACAGCGCCGCACGCTCGGCCGCCGAAAGATCGGCGGTGATGCTGTCGAAGGCCTCCCAAAGCGCGGGATAGGTGCTGAAGAGCTTGTCGACCGGAAAGTTCGAGGCGAACATCGACCGTTCCATGCCGAAGATCTCGAGCGTCTCGAGCACGAGTGGCCGGATGCTATCGACGGTCCAGCCGGTGTCGAGCATCCCGAGACCGCTGATCTTGACACTGACCTGGGGCAAGGCGGCCAGCTGCCTGAGCCCGGCCTTCCATTGCCGCCAACCCGATGGCCCCCGGTCGGCCCACATGCCGGCATGGTTCAGGATCACCGGCACATCCGCATGGGCGGCAAGGATCGCGGCCGCGTCCGGCACCTGATGGGGATAGAGCTGCAGATCGAAGCTCAGCCCATGGGCGGCCAGCCTGGCATAGCCCCGCGCCCAGGCCCCTTCCTGCAGGAAATCGCGGGCGACGTAGTTCAGCATCGGGTCGGGATGGCGGTTTACCACCTGCCGGATGCCGCGCACCGCCGGCAGGGCCGCAAGCGCCGCCAGATGCGCGTCCACCCCGGGATCGGACAGATCGGCATGGGCGACAATGGCAAGGGGAACGGGGAAGCTGCGCGCCATTTCCTGCAGGTGGCGCGCTTCGGCGAGGGGATCGGTGGGGAAAGCCTCGACATGAACAGCCCCCCCGAGCCGAAGGCCGGGGCCCGGTTCGGCAAGGAATTCGGGCGGCAGATAGCTGCGCGCGATCGGGGCATTGTTGCCGATGAAGCCGTCGGAGGGCGTCTCGAGACCGGGGTAGAGACCGGTCGCAAGGTCCCACAGATGGATATGCGGATCGACGATGGTCAGCATGGCGGCTCCTCGATGCGCGGCGGTTGGGTCTCAGAAAAGCAGTCGTGGTTGCGGTGCGCAAGCCCTCGGGATGATCAGGCCCGGTGACCATTGCCACGGTTGCGCCCGAAGGCGCCGTCAGGGGCCGGGCATCAGGGCCGCCAGCATTCCGCCACGCCTCCGGGGTTGGCCGGCAGGCAGATGTAAAGGTCAGACGTGCGGGGTGGCGGGCGCAGTGCAGCGCCGGGGCGGGCCGAGACAGTGACCGCGTCCGGCCCGAAGGCGACGGTCGCAGGCGCCTGCGGCAGCGTCAACACCAGCACGGCGATCGCCGCCATGCCAAGACATGGATGCCTGTTCATGCTCCGCTCCCGCGGTTGCTCGTCCTCGCGGGGCCGGGGCGCGCCTTTTGACGCTGCCGGATCCGGCCGCCAGAGATCATCCTAACACGAACAGGGCCGCCCGCCCCGCATCGGTTGGCGGGGCGGGCGAAGGTTCAGGGCGCGGCGTTGCCGCTTTGCCGCAAAAATCGGCCTCAGTCGGCCAGTGCTGCGGCCAGAACGCCCGCATTGTGCCGCATCAGGTCGATCCAGGTCGGCGCCGGACCATCGGGCCGCGACAGCGCATCCGAGAACAGCGTCCCGCCGACCACCGCGCCGGTCTCGGCGGCGATCTGGGTCACCAGCCGGTCATCCGCGATATTCTCGAGGAAGACGGCACTGATGCCCTCGTCCCGGATCTGGGTGATCAGCCGGGCAACATCGGCGGCCGAGGCCTCACTCATCCCGAACCTGGTCGAGACCGTCACCGGGTACCGCGACCACGAGCGTTCGC
>JAFIEN010000020.1 GCA_020832515.1 Rubellimicrobium sp.
GCCATAGGCATCAAGCTCCGGGGTCCAGCCGTTCACGAAGGGCGGCACCGGCACGCCGGATGGCTGCGATTCGCCCCGCATCACGACCTGCTGGATCGCGTCGCGGTCGATCGCCAGCGCCATCGCCTCGCGCACTTCGGGCTTGGCGAAGGGGTTGTCCTCAACATTGGCCGAGAGCAGCCGATCCGAGACCACATCATAGCTGAAGAAGATGCTGCGGTTCTCGGGGCCACGGACGACGCGGATGCCGTCGGTCTGTTCCAGCCGGGCGATATCCTGCACCGGCACGTCCTGGACGATGTCGACCTCGCCCGACAGAAGGGCGGCGACGCGGGTCGCGGCTTCGCTGATGGGGGTATAGATGATCTCGGTCACCTGCGGGGCCTCTGCCCAATGCCCCTCGAAGGCGCGCAGCACGGTGCGGACCTCGGGATCGCGCTCGACCAGCATGTAGGGCCCGGTGCCATTGGTGTTGCGCACCGAATGGGCCTCTTCGCCGGCGGCATAGTTCGGGGCCAGCTCGACGCCATGTTCCTCGGCCCATGCGCGCGACATGATGAAGGTGTTGGTCAGGTTCTGCACATAAAGCGGGCCGGGGCCCACCAGCTTGACCCGCACCGTCATGTCGTCGGGGGCGCTCACCTCTTCCACGGCGGCATGCAGGGCGGCCACGCCCGACGGCAGCGTCCGCGCCCGGTCGAGCGAGAAGACCACGTCATCGGCGGTCAGCATCTGCCCCTCGTGGAACATCACGCCTTCGCGCAGCCTGAACACCCAGACCGTCTCGTCCTCGGGGTCGATGAACCACTCGGTCGCCAGCCGCGGCGTCAACGAGCCATCAAGTGCGCGGCCCATAAGTGTCTCATAGATATGGTGATTGAGCGTATGGGTCGGCCCCTCGTTCTGGCTGTGCGGGTCCATGGTCAGGGCATCGCCCACCCGGGCCCAGCGGATCGTCTCGGCGCTCGCGGCCCCGAGGGACAGCACAAGAGCCGCCCCGGCCAGCAGCGCCGCCGACGCGGTCAGAGGCAGGTTGTTCATGGTCGTTCTCCCTGTTTTCCGTTGGGCCGGGTCAGCACTCTCCCGGCCGGTGTCCAAGGGTGGCCCTCGTCGTTTGGGGCGTCAAGTGCCTTGCGCGACCATCGACCGGACCGCCGATGCGCAAACGGTTCGCCAGAGCCCCCGCCAACGTCGGCGGCAGCAGCCCCCCTCCCACCGGTCTCGCCCCTCGCGAACCCCGGCCACCGGAAACCGGGCGCGCCTGGCCTGCTGCCTTGTTCCTGAAATACGCATTCAAGGCCGTGGCCGGGCGGGCCGCTCAGAATGTCGCAGCCCGATACCATCGCACGATCGCCTCCCGCTCCCCGGCCTCCATCCAGCCAAGGTTGCCCGGCGGCATCGCACGACGCAACCCTGACTGCAGATAGATGCCCGCGCCTGGCCTGCGATCCCTGACAACCGAAATCGCCCGACCCGCTGCGCGAGATGAAAGCTCCGCGCGCCGGGCGATTGCTCAAACGACGCCGTTCGGCGCAAAAAGCAACCGGGCTCCGGTCGCGGCTGGATGAAAGATCAGTGGCAGGTCACCAGGAAGCGCAGGGTCGGGTGCGAAGCTGCCTCCGCGATGGCCTCGGCATCAGCCTTGTCGCTTTTCTGGCGTTTCACGAACGGCTTCACATATGCCGCAGGCACCAGACGCACCTCATGACCATGGGACTGCGCCACGCGGCCCCAATGATGCGACGTGGCGCAGGCCTCCATCGCCACCACGCAGCAGGCCGGCTGCTCGGCCAGAAGCGGCCGCCAGGCATGTCCGCGATAGCACGCGGTGTCATGGAGAACCGCCCCATTCGCGCCGACAGCACAGACCTGAAAGCTGCCCTTCGCCAGGTTGCTCGCCAGCATTCTACCCGTCGTCGTCATCAATGTGCCGTCCGTTCGATTCTGATGGAACCATAATGGCATAAGAGATGCCACTGGGTGGGGCCATCAATACATGGGGTCGGCCAAGCCTCGGCCTTTGGCCATGAGGCCGATACTTTTCCTCGGTAATTTTTCGGGTAAACCAGTTCTCCCGCATCAGAGTATCAGCCTTCGCCGCAAAGGTATTGGCGTCGGGCCGGGCATTGGTCGACCCTCACGGTCGATGTGGCAAACCGCATCACTCAGGGAGGAAACCATGAAACCACTTCGCACAACTGCGATCGGCCTTGCGCTGGCCGCAGCCGCCGGGGCCGTCGCGACGGCCGGGGAAATCACCATCGGCACGATCAACAACGGCCACATGCTTGTCATGCAGGAGCTGACCGCCGCCTTCGAGGAGCAGAACCCGGACATCAAGGTCAACTGGGTGACGCTGGACGAAGGCCAGCTGCGCCAGCGCGTGACCACCGACATCTCGACCCGGGGCGGCCAGTTCGACGTGATGACGATCGGCATGTACGAAGTGCCGATCTGGGGCGCGCGCGACTGGCTGGTGCCGCTGGAATTCAGCGATGCCTATGACAAGGACGACATCTACGACGCCATCCGCAATGGCCTGAGCATCGACGGCACGATGTATGCCGCGCCGTTTTACGGCGAAAGCTCGATGATCATGTACAACATGGAACTCGTGCAGGGCGCGGGCTTCGACGGGATCGAGGATCGCCCGTCGTGGGATACGATCCGCGAGATCGCCGCCGCAATTACCGACCGTGATGCTGGCATCTACGGCATCTGTCTGCGCGGCAAGCCCGGCTGGGGCGAGAACATGGCCTTCCTTGGCACGATGGCCCATTCATTCGGCGCGCAGTATTTCAACAATGACTGGACGCCCGCCTTCGACAGCCCGGAATGGAATGCGGCGGTCACCTTCTATGTCGAGATGATGAACGAATCCGGCCCTCCGGGATCGGCCTCCAACTCGTTCAACGAGATCCTCGCCCTGATGAACGAGGGCCGCTGCGGCATGTGGATCGACGCGACCATCGCCGCCTCGCTCATGACCGATCCGGCGACGTCCAAGGTCGCGGGCAATCTGGGCTTTGCGCAGTCGCCAAATGCGGGCACGGTCGAGCGGTCGAACTGGCTCTGGGCATGGGCGCTGGCGGTTCCGGCCGGGTCGAACAACCAGGACGAAGCGCTGCGCTTTGTCGAATGGGCCACGAGCCAGGACTACATCCGGCTGGTGGGCGAGACGAAGGGCTGGGGCGCGGTGCCCACGGGTAGCCGCCAGTCCACCTACGCGATCGAGGAATTCGCCGCCGCCACCGCCTTCGCCGATGCGGAGCTGGAAGCGATCCTCTCGGCCACGCCAAACCCGACGGACACGATCCCCTATACGGGTGTCCAGTTCGCGGCGATCCCCGAGTTTCAGGCCATCGGCAATGCCGTCGGCCAGGAAATGACGGCGGCGCTGTCGGGTGACATCTCGGTCGAGCAGGCCCTTGCCAATGCGCAGGAGATCGCCGACCGCGAGATGCGTCAGGCCGGCTACTACTGATCTTGGCACGGTTCCCGTCCGGGTTTGCGCCCGGGGGGGACTTCCCCCAGTCTGCGGCAGCGCACTGGCGCACCGCATCGGCACGGGACAGGCAATGAACCCCACGCTTGCAAGGCTGCTTCAGGCCCCCGCGATCCTGCTGCTTGTGCTGTGGATGATCGTGCCGCTGGGCATGACGATCTATTTCTCGACCATCCGTTACCAGCTGCTCAACCCCGAGCGGACGGGTTTCGTGGGCTGGGGCAATTACGTATTCTTCTACACCGACCGCAATTTCTGGCCTGCGATCTGGAATACGCTGACCCTTGTCGGCCTGACCATCGCGATCACCGTGGTGCTTGGCCTGGCCCTGGCGCTGCTGGTGGACCGGCCGTTTCGCGGGCGGGGGATCGTGCGGGTGCTGCTGATCTCGCCCTTCTTCATCATGCCCACGGTCAATGCGCTGATCTGGAAGAACATGATGATGAACCCGATCTACGGCCTCTTCGCCGTGATCTGGAGCTTCTTCGGGCTCGATCCCGTGGACTGGCTGACACGCTACCCGCTCTATTCCATCGTCATCATGGTCAGTTGGCAATGGACCCCATTCGCCTTCCTGATCTTCATGACCTCGCTGCAATCGCAGGATCAGGAGCAGAAAGAGGCGGCGACGCTGGACGGGGCGGGATTCTGGCCGCAGCTGTGGCATCTGACCCTGCCGCATCTTGCCCGGCCGATGGCGATCGTCATCCTGATCCAGACGATCTTTCACCTGTCCATCTTCGCCGAGATCTATGTCACCACCTCGGGCGGTCCGGGCAACAGGTCGACGAACCTGACCTTCCTCATCTTCCAGCAGGCGCTGTCGTCCTTCAACGTGGGCGTGGCGGCGGCGGGAGGGGTGATCGCGATCATCCTGGCCAATATCGTGGCGATCTTCCTGATCCGCGCGATCGGCAAGAATCTGGCGGTGTAGACGATGACCGACAAGCAGAAAGCCCGGATCCGCCACAACATCGCCGTCACGGCCGCGTGGATCGTGGCGCTGGTGATGTTCTTTCCGATCTTCTGGATGGTCCTGACCAGCTTCAAGACCGAACAGCAGGCCATCGCCATACCACCACTTCTGGTCTTCGAGCCTACGTTCGAGAATTACGCCACGATCAACGCCCAGACCAACATCTCGAAATTCGCGATGAATTCCATCGTGACCAGCATCGGCGGCACGCTTCTGGCCATGCTGATCGCCATTCCGGCGGCCTATGCCATGGCCTTTCGCCCGACGCGCTGGACCAAGGACGTCCTTCTGTGGATGCTGTCGACCAAGATGATGCCGGCGGTGGGCGTGCTCATGCCGATCTATCTTCTGTGCCAGTGGCTGGGCATCCTGGATACCCGCATCTCGCTCATCGTGATCTTCTCGCTGATGAACCTGCCGATCATCATGATGATCCTGTTCAACTATTTCCGCGACATCCCCGTCGAGATCCTCGAGGCAAGCCGGATGGACGGCACAACGACCTTCAACGAGATCACCCAGATCGTCATGCCGCTGGCCTGGGGCGGGATCGCCTCGACGGCGCTTCTGTCGATCGTGCTGATGTGGAACGAGGCGTTCTGGTCGATCAACCTGACCTCGAACAATGCCGGCACGCTGGTGGCGCTTGTAGCCGGTTACTCGAACCCGCAGGGTCTGTTCTGGGCCAAGGTCTCGGCCGTGTCGACCCTTGCCTGCGCGCCCATCGTGCTTCTGGGATGGCTGACGCAGAAACAGCTTGTCCAGGGCCTTACCTTCGGAGCCGTGAAATGACCTTCGATCCCGCCCCCGTCCGGCTTGACGGAAAGACCTGCCTCGTCACCGGCGCCAATGGCGGCATCGGTGCCGCCACGGCGGAACATTTCGTGGCCCTTGGCGCAAGGGTGCTGACCACTGATCTTGGCGCGGCCTTCACCGGCGATTGCACGTCCGAACACCGCGCTTTCAACCTGATGACGCCCGAGGGGCTTGAGGGCTGCCAGCACTGGATCGCCGCGGAAGTGCCGGATGTGCTGTTCAACAATGCCGCCATCTTCGACATGGGATCGGTGCTCGACGCTGATCTTGCGCAATACGACCGGCTGTTCGGCCTGAACGTCCGGGCCATGTATGCGGTGATGCAGGCCACGGCCCGCGCGCTTGTCGCCACCGGGCGGAGCGGGTCGATCATCAACCTCGCCAGTCAGGCCGGCCACCGGGGCGAGGCGCTGGTGGCCCATTACTGCGCCACAAAGGCCGCCGTCATCAGCTATACCCAGTCGGCCGCACTGGCCCTTGCCCCCCACGGCATCCGCGTCAACGCGATCAGCCCGGGCGTGGTGGACACGCCGATGTGGGATCAGGTGGACGCGCTGTTCGCCCGCGCCGAAGGCAAGCCCCCCGGCCAGAAGAAGCGCGAGGTGGGCGAGGCCGTGCCGCTGGGCTACATGGGCCGCCCGTTCGAGATCGCCCGCGTCGCCGTCTTTCTTGCCGGCGATCAGGCGCAATACATCACCGCCCAGACGCTCAGCGTCGATGGCGGTTCCGTCCTGCGGATGTAGGGCGATGTCGGTGTTCCGGCCCGAGTTCGAATATGTGGACCGGACCGAAACCTCGGTCCGCTACCTCGAACATGGCTGGCCCAGCGAATTGTGCCGCTGGCACAGCCACCCGGAATACGAGCTGCACCTGATCGTGGCCACCAGGGGCGAGGCCTTCATCGGCGATTTCATCGGCCCGTTCGAACCGGGCGAGCTGTACCTGACCGGGCCGGACGTGCCGCACAACTGGGTCACGATGGACCGCCCCGAGACGCAGGCCGTGGCCTTGCGCGACATGGTGGTGCAGTTCAGTCAGGACAGCATCGACAACCTGACCCGCGCCTTCCCAGAATTTGCCCAGATGCGCCCGATGTGGGATCTGGCCCGTGCAGGCATCAGGTTCGAAGGCTTCGACCCCACCTTCGCGCGCGGCCACCTCCAGCGCATCCGCGAAACGCGCGGAGCCGAACGGATCGCGGCCTTCCTGCGGCTTCTGGTGCGGATCGACGAACATGCCGAAAAGCGCCCCCTGTCGGTCCTGCCGATGATCCGGCCCGAGGGTAGCGCGAAACAGGCCCGGATCGCGACGGTGATCGACCATATCACCCAGAACTATGCCGATGACCTGGGCCTTGAACAGATGGCCGAGATGGCGGGGATGAGTGCCACCGCCTTTTCCCGCAACTTCCAGAAAGCGACCGGCAGCGGCTTTGTCGAATTCGTCAACCGGGTGCGGATCGCGCAGGCCTGCGTCCTGCTGTGCGCGACGGACGAACCCGTTTCGGGCATCTGTTTCGACGTGGGGTTCCAGAACCTCGCCAATTTCAACCGGCGCTTCCTGAAGATGAAGCAGGTCACGCCGACCGATTACCGCGCCAGCATGCGCGCGGGCCTCATGCAGAAATGGAAAGGCACGGAATGACGACGGCAGAGGTGCCGCTGCGCACGACAGGATGGCGCCGCGAGGATGCGCGGGCGGGACTCGTCCATCTTGGATACGGTGCCTTCCACCGCGCCCATCAGGCGGTCGTTCTGGACGATTACATGGAGGCCACGGGCGATCTGGACTGGGGCATCGCCGCCGTGAACCTGCGGGCAAGCGAATCCGCAGCCTTCGCGGATGCCTGCCGGGCCGAGGGGGGCTATCTGCTCAAGACCACCACCCCAGGCAACATCCGCGAGTACCGCCTTGTACGGTCGCATCTGGAATTCGCCGACTGGGCCGAGGATCCCGCCCCCGCCGAGGCGCTTTTGGCCCGGCCCGGGGTGCGGGCGGTGACGATCACCGTCACCGAGAGCGGATATTCGCTCGATCCCGCCGGGAACCTCAATCCCGCCGATCCCGTCATTGCCGACGAACTCGCCGGCGGTGCCCCCCGGTCGGTCTATGCCTATCTGGCGCGTGGGCTTGGTCGAAGGATGGCGGCGGGGGCAGGGCCGATCACGCTGTTGTGCTGCGACAACATCCGGGCCAATGGCCATATGCTGCGCCGCAATCTGACCGATTACCTGCACCGCGCCGGGCGGCAGGACCTGGCCGAGTGGCTTGGGGCCAATGCGCGCTTTCCCTGCTCCATGGTCGACCGCATCACGCCGCGCGCCGATGCCGCCCTCGTCTCCGAAATCGCGCAGCTTTTCCCCGCCCGCCCGCTGGCCCCGATCCATGCCGAGGCCTTTCTGCAATGGGTGCTCGAAGAGGATTTCGCCGGCCCCTTTCCCGACCTGCGCAAGGCGGAGGTCGAGGTGGTCGCCGATGTCGACCCCTATGAGGAGGCCAAGATCCGCATCCTGAACGGCGGCCATACCGGGCTGTGCTATCTGGGTGCGCTGGCCGGCCACAGGACCTTTGACCAGGCCATGGCCGATACCCGCCTGCGCCTCCATTTCGAGGCATGGCAGGACGAGGTGCTGGCCGGGCTGACCATCGATCTGCCCTTCGACAGACAGGTCTACCGCGCCCGGATCGCGGAGCGGTTCTCGAATGCCGCCATCGCCGATCAACTGGCCCGCATCTGCATGGACGGCTGGTCCAAGATGCCGATCTTCATCCGCCCGACGCTGGACTCCTGCCTTGCGCAGGGCATCGTGCCGCGCGCGGGCCTTGCCTGCGTGGCAAGCTGGTATGTCTATGCCCGCCGATTTGCCCGGGGCGTGATGGCCGTGCCCTATGTCGAACCCGCATGGGACGACCTTTCCCCCCTGCTGGCCCCCGGGCGCGAGGGCGATTTCGCCCGCCGCCCCGAGCTTTGGGGCGACCTGCCCGAAACCCGCACGGCCTTCGTTCCCGGCCTTCTCGCGGCGATAGAGGAGATGGAACGCGCATGGCCGGCCTGACACTCGAGAACGTGACGAAACGCTATGGTGAGCTTCAGGTGATCCATGGCGTCGACCTGATCATCGAACAGGGCGAGTTCTGCGTCTTCGTCGGACCGTCGGGCTGCGGGAAATCCACGCTTCTGCGCATGATCGCGGGACTCGAGGACATCTCGGGCGGCAGCATCGCCATCGGCGGGCGCATCGTCAACGAAGTGGCCCCCGCCAAGCGCGGCGTGGCGATGGTGTTCCAGACCTATGCGCTCTATCCGCACATGACCGTCTACAACAACATGGCCTTCGGCCTGCGTCAGGCGAAGATGCCCAAGACCGAGATCGACACCCGCGTCCGCGCCGCGGCCGAGGTGCTGCATATCACCGACTATCTCGAACGCACGCCCCGCGCGCTTTCCGGCGGCCAGCGGCAGCGCGTCGCCATCGGTCGCGCCATCGTGCGCGAACCCGAGGTGTTCCTGTTCGACGAACCCCTCTCGAACCTTGACGCCGCCCTGCGTGTGCAGACACGACTGGAAATCGCCCGCCTGCACGAACGGCTGGGCGCGACGATGGTCTATGTCACCCATGATCAGGTCGAGGCGATGACGCTGGCCGACAAGATCGTGGTGCTGCGTGACGGCCGGATCGAACAGGTCGGCAGCCCGATGGAGCTTTACGAACGCCCCCGCAACACCTTTGTCGCGCAGTTTATCGGCAGCCCCAAGATGAACTTCTTCGGCGCCGGGCAGCTTGATCCGTCAGCCCCCGAGGATCTGCGCGGCGGCGGCCCCGACAGGATCATCGGCATCCGCGCCGAACATCTGCGCGAGGTGGCCGAGGGGGAAGGGATCCTGTCGGCGCGGCTCGAACTTGTGGAACAGCTGGGCGAATATGCGCTGGCCCACATGATCGGCGACGACGGGCATGAGTTCATCGCCAAGCTGGAGCAGCCGCCCCGCATTCCCAAGGGCGCGCGGATGACCTTCACCGCAAGGCCCGACCTGATCCACCGTTTCGACCGCGCCTCGGGCCTGCGGATCGACTGACCAGAACCATCGGAGTCACCATGGACGACAGCGCCTACGGCACCCGCGACAAGCGCGGCAACTGGACCCCGGACAAGCCCTATGAATATGCGCCGGTCTTCGTCTGGCCCCCGCGCCCCCGCGCCTTCCTGAAATTCCTCCTGTGGATGCCGGGCTATTTCCTGCCCTGGAACCTGCTTTACGCGTTGATCGTGCTGGCGATGTGGGTCTGGCTGACCCCGCCGCTCGAGGTGATGCAGACCCTTGCCCCCGGATGGATCCTGTTCCTGCTGGCACGCAACGCGGCGCTGTCGGCGATCTGGTACGGCGGCTTCCACTTCTGGCTCTATATCCGGAGGGCGCAGCAGAAGGCGTTCAAATACAATGGCAAATGGCCGGAAGAGGGCAATGCCGACGCCTTCCTTTTCAAAAGCCAGCTTGCCGACAACCTGTTCTGGACCTTCGTCTTCGGCATCCCGATCTGGACCGCGTTCGAGGTGCTGGGCCTCTGGCTTTATGCCAACGGGATGATCCCCTGGCTGGACCCGCGCGAACATCCCGTCTGGTTCGTGGTGATCTGGATGCTGATCCCGCTCTACCGCGAGTTTCACTTCTACCTCATCCACCGGCTGATCCACTGGCCGCCGCTCTATCGCACGGTCCACAAGGTGCATCACAACAGCATCAACCCGACGCCCTGGAGCGGGCTTGCCATGCATCCGGTGGAACAGCTGCTCTATTTTTCGGGCGTGATCCTCTATTGGGTGATCCCGGCACATCCCATCCACACCGTCTATCACCTGGCGCATTGCATGTTCGCCTCGGCCCCCGGTCATGTGGGCTTCGACAAGGTCGCGGTCGGGGACGAAGGGCTGATCGACATGCCCGGTTACGACCACTACCTCCACCACAAGTATTTTGAGTGCAATTACTCCGACGGCGTCGTGCCCTATGACAAGTGGTTCGGCACCTTCCACGACGGCAGCCCCGAGTCCGAGAAGCGAATGATGGAGCGCTTCCGCCGCAAGAAGGCGCGCCGCAGCGCCGCCGCCGGGGGGGCGTCGTCATGACCGGCTGGACCGATGCCTGCGCCGAGGATGCGATCGCCCCCGAAGAGGCGATGCGCCTTGATCACGCTGGGCGGACCTATGCCCTTTATCGCAACCATGAGGGCGCGTGGTTCTGCACCGACGGGCTGTGCACGCACGAGGATGTGCATCTTGCCGGCGGGCTGGTGGTCGAGAACACGATCGAATGCCCGAAACACGCCAGCATCTTCGACTTCGCGACGGGCGAGGTCGAAACCCCGCCCGCCTGCGACAACCTGTCGACCTACGAGGTGCGGCTGGTGGACGGGCGGATCATGGTCCGGCTTTAGACCGCTCCACGAGCCGGTCTTCGCCAAGGTCAGGCGCTGAACCGCTCGGAGGCACATTGAAAGAGCGCATGAGAGCCCGAGCTATTCGACTTGAAACGACCGAGGCGAAGGAGAATTGTTTGTGAAGGAATTCGATTTCATCGTGATAGGTGGTGGATCTTCCGGTTGCGTCGCTGCGGCCCGCCTGATTGAGAACACCACTGGATCCGTCCTCGTTCTGGAGGCCGGCCCCCGAAACAATCATCCGCTGATCGATATGCCTGCGGGCATCTTCAAGCTGGTGAGCGGCGACCGTTTCCTCACTCATCACCGCACGGCACCACAAACCCATTTATGCGGCCGGCAGCTCGATGTTCCGCAAGCCCATGTACTTGGTGGTGGGTCCTCGATCAACGGCATGGTCTATATGCGCGGACGCCCTGCCGATTATGAGGCGTGGCACGAAGAACTTCGTGGAAACAACGATGGTACGGATTGGAATTGGCCAACTGTTCTCCAACACATGATGGCGATAGAGGGAAATGCGCGCCTCAACGATGATTTGCACAGTGTCGACGGGCCGTTGAAAGTATCCGACCCGAGCCATGTCGACGATTTCTCCCGCTGGTTCATTCAAGCCGTTCAGGCAAAGGGGGAACCGTTCAATCCTGATTTCAACGGAGAGTCGCAAAGGGGCGTTGGCTTCTACCAATACACCTACCACAAGGGGAAAAGATGCAGCGCGGCCAACGCTTTCCTTGAACCCTTGGAGAGCGATCCCCGCCTGACGATCGAGTGTGGAGCGCAAGTAGGGCGCATCGTGTTGGAGAATGGCCGAGCATGTGGTGTGACCTACATGCAAAACGGAAGCGAACATATAGCGCGGGCACGTTCCACAATCATCCTCGGCGCGGGTGCATTGCAGTCACCGAAGATCCTCATGCACAGCGGGATCGGCCCTGCAAAGGAACTGTCGAGGAACGGAATAAAACAGCTGGTCGACCTGCCTGGGGTCGGCGAAAACCTGATCGATCATCCCGAGATTACGATCGTCGGGATTGCCAATGGCAAATATGGTTACTTCAAGCAGGGCAAAGGCTGGCAAATGTTGAAGAACGGCCTCCAGTTCAAGCTGTTTGGCAGCGGGCCGGTGACGACCTCGGGGTTTGAGGCCGGCGCAATCATCAATCCTGTCAACCCCGACGGAACCCCGACCTTGCAGGCCACTTGTGTGCCCGCCGTCTATGTCGACCCGGATGCCGAGGGCAAGGTGGAGAACACCTACGGGATGACAATATCAATTGTACTTCAAAAGCCAAATTCGCGCGGTACTGTTCGCCTCCGCTCGCCTGACCCATATGACGCACCTCTCGTTTCGCCGAACCTACTGCTGGATGAGGCGGACATGAAACAGATGCTGTCGGGTCTACGTTACTTCCTGGATGTATTCAGAACTGCGCCCCTTGCCAGCAAGATCAAGACAATTGCATTGCCAGTTTCCGAGACTCAGGAGGCACTGGAAGACTACTGCCGACGCTTTGTAAAGACCAACTACCATCCAGTCGGAACCTGCAAGATGGGTGCAGACTCGGACCGCATGTCAGTGCTCGATTCCCGCATGCGAGTACGCGGTGTTCCCGGCTTGAGAGTCTGCGATGTTTCATGTGCTCCCAACATTGTCGCCGGAAACACAAACGCCGCGGCCCTGATGGTTGGAGATCGGTGCGCCAACTTCATCCTGGAAGACCTGAACTCTTGAGGCGAGAATCAATTTGCCAAGATTCAGTCACGCTCCGGATTTGAATACTTGCAACCCGTCCCAGTGATTGCGGATGTGGGTGGCGCATCCCGTTTGATTGTAGACCTGCTTCCGGAACAGCGTAAGCGCCACGCCGACCACCTCCTGCCATTGCTGAACTGATCTGCCATTCTGCGCACATGTGCGGGCGGAAGGTTTGGATTTGGCAAGAGACGGCAAAATGGGCGTCCATTTGGACGGCTCGACGGTTCTTGGTTCGTCCTGAACAGCGCCCATCCCGCTGTTTTCGCTACATAATGCGGCGTTTTCCTTGGGTTCTGGATGCAGCCTTTGATATAATTGCAGCCGGAACCCTGCAATTTCGAGCCGTGCCATGAAGCCCAGAAAGCCGCCCCCGGAACAGGATGATCTGCTGCGCGCACGACTGGTCGAGATGATCGACATGCGCCACGAACTGGTGAAGCTCGCCGCGCTGATCGACCGCGAGGTGTTCGAGCGGAAATGGGCGGGATTGTTCCCGTCACCTGCCGGTCGCCCCGGGTTGGTAGCGCCGAAGGGGCCGGCGAGCCTGAAGGTCCTCGAGAACGCGCTAGTCGACGATGGTCGCGGCCGTCGCGCTGGCGAACAAGATGGCCCGCATGATCTGGGCACTGACCACGAGACAGGAGAATGACCGGATGGCGTGATCCGAGCCCGCGCTGGGTCAGGACACGGCAGGGCCGCAAGGCCGGGGTGAGCGATCGACGAGGAGTAGGCGACACGGACTTCGAAGTTCAAGGCGGGAGATTCAGCCCCGGCGCTCGAGCGCTTGCAGCTCTCAGAACCGATGTGAACCCGGCCTTCCGAACAGCATGACCCACCCGTGGCGTCATGGAAGGCCACGTTCAGAGGCCTGACACACGTCCGATCGAAGGCTGCGCCGAAAGACCGAAGATGACGCTTGCTAGACAGGGGGCATCCACACACGCGCCATCCGCTCCGATTGCGCAGACCTCGAAGCTGCCCCTCGCCAGGTCGATCGCCAGCATGCTGATCGTCGTCGTCATTGATGCGCCCTCCGTTCGTTTCCAATGGAACCATCATGGCATACGAGATGCCGCTGGGTGGGGGCATCCACCGCATCAGTTTACGACTTTTGCGCCCCAAGTCTGAGATGGAAGACCTTGAGGCGCAGTATCGCGACTTCCGCCTGCGCCGCGGGCGGCGCACGACCGCGTCAGAGTTTGCCGGAACGGGTTTCGACCGGAGGGTGCCAACCGCACTTGCAGCTTTCCTTGCTCGAGTCCGTCATGGCACGTTGCAGCAAATAGCGGCGCGATGGTGTTCGCGTGCCATGATCTTGGCAGGGGATCATGATGCAGCTCTGCGGCACATCTTGGCGTCATCGCGCGGACCAGACGGATTGGTACGGTTCTGTCATTGCGCCCGCCGCAGTCCAAACATTAGGTTTTGGCCCCGTGGCCCGACAGATCGGCCGCGCTACCTTGCGCGATGGCGCTGATCTCCACGAAGATGTCGTTGTAGGCGGGTTGGCCCGCGGGCGTCCAGCGCGCGGGGGCCAACCGGTTCGCCACGGCGCCCGGTCTTTCCGGTGCGTCCAGGGGCTGCCACCACTTGCCCTCGAGCGCCACGGTGCCGGTGCGGACGGCATCGGTCACCTCGACGATCACCTCGATCTCGCCCGTTGTGCTCCGCACCCTTGCGAATTCGCCATCCTTCAGGGATCCGGCCGCAGCATCGTCGGGATGGATCTGAAGGCGCGGGCCCTTCTGCGCGGCCTTGTGGCGGGGCATGTTGGCGAAGCTGGAGTTGAGGAAATGATGCGCCTTGGGCGTCAGCAGCCGCAGCCTGTCGCCGGGCAGGCGATCGGGCCGGTCCGCGCCCAGATCATCCAGCCCGATCCGGAGCGCCAGGGGTTCACCAACCGTCGGGTCGGGCCTGGGAGGGGAGGCCTTGCACCAGCCGAGTTCACGCAAGGTGGCAAGGGTCACATCCTCGGGCAGGGCCGCGGCCACGATCGCCTCGTCACTTTCCTGCAGGGCCGGATCGCTCAGCCCCATCCGCGCCGCCAGCATCCGCATCACCTCGGCATGGCTCTTCGCCTCTCCAAGGGGTGGGATCGCCGGATCGTTCAGCAGGATGTAGTGATGCCCCCACGCGCCCTGCACGTCGAAATGCTCGAGCTGCGTGGTCGAAGGCAGGACGATGTCTGCGAAGCGGGCCGTGTCGGTCACGAAATGATCTAGGACGACGGTGAACAGATCCTCGCGCGCGAGGCCCTGATGGACAGTGCCCAGATCGGGCTGGATCACCGCCGGGTTCATCCCCCAGACCATGAGCGCCTTGACCGGTGGGTCAAGCGTCGGGTCGGTCAGCACCTGCCCCAGCCGCGCGATATCAAGGCTGCGGCGCGGCGCCTTTGCCAGATCGGCCCTCTCGGCCGCCACGTCGTCGAAACGCGGATAGGTCTCGACGAAGAGGCCGCCGCCACGCTGCCGCCAGTGCCCGCCGAGTAGCGCCAGAGCCGAGATCGCGCGCATGTAGGCATCGCCGCTGATCGTTTGCTGCGGCCCGATGCCGGAGCGGATGACCGCAGGCCGCGCCGCCCCCAGCTTGCGGGCGAGGGCCACGATGTCTGCGGCCTCGAGCCCGCAGACATCGGCCGCGCGCGCCGGCGTCCAGGGGGCCACCTCGGCGGCGTAGGCGTCAAGATCGGCAACCACCGTGGCGGCATGCGCGCGGTCGACAAGGCCCTCGGAGAGCATCACATTCCCGAGGCTTGCAGCCAGGATCACATCCGTGCCCGGCCGGATCGGCAGATGCAGATCAGCCTGCCGTGCGGTGCGGGTCCGGCGCGGGTCGATCACGACCACCTCGGCGCCATGACGCGCGCGGGCGGCCTGGATGAAGTGCCAGTGGTGATGCGCCGTACTCAGGATGTTCGCGCCCCACAGGACGATCAGACGACTGTCGGCGATCTCTTCGGGGTCGAAGCCGAAGGGATGGCCGCGCTCGGTGATCGACTGCCCGGCCCGGCCGCAGACCTCGCCATGGATGGCCGAGGCCCCGAGGGCATGGAACAGCCGCATCAGCGCGCGGCGCTGCAGCACCCCCATCGACCCCAGATAATGAAGCGGCATGATCGCTTCGGCCCCATGTGTCTCGATCACCTCCGCGAAACGTTCCGCGATCTCGCCCAGCGCGGCGTCCCAGGATATCCGCTCGAACTGCCCCGCGCCCTTCGGCCCGACCCGACGCAGCGGATACAGCAGCCTGTCGGGCGCATAGGTCCGTGTCTCGTAGTCGCGCACCTTTGCGCAGAGCACACCTTGCGTGATCGGATGCGCCTCGGCGCCCCGGACCCGCGTGACCCGCCCGTCTTCGACCCTGGCCACCCAGGCGCAACTGTCCTGACAGTCCAGTGGGCAGCAACCTCGGATCTCGGTCGTCATGGGTACCTCCGCAGTCGCGATGCCCTCATTCGAAAGGTACCCCGAGTTCCCTGTGCGACAAGAGCTGAATGACAGGCATCGGCGCGATGCGGCCATGAACAAGTCCGGGGGGTGGAAATCCTGCGCGACCTTTTGCGCCCCAAGCCTGAGATGGAAGACCTTGAGGCGCAGTATCGCGACTTCCGCCTGCGCCGCGGGCGGCGCACGACCGCGTCAGAGTTTGCCGGAACGGGTTTCGACCGGAGGGTGCCAACCGCACTTGCAGCTTTCCTTGCTCGAGTCCGTCATGGCACGTTGCAGCAAATAGCGGCACGACGGTGTTCGCGTGCCATGATCTTGGCAGGGGATCATGATGCAGCTCTGCCGACGCACTCAACCGCAACGCTCCGGGCGCATTTCGCTGCCAGTCGCGATTGAACCAGATGACCATCAAAACCATCAGGCGTATCTATTAAAACAATGCGTTAGGGGACAGAGAAGGTAAGACGTCAGGCCCATCACCTCCGCCATTTGCCATTGATTTATATCGCTAAAATTCCAGCGCGGACATACCACCCCACAAAGCGCCCCACATGGAAAAAGCTGAACCTCGCCAGTTACATGAACTGAGTGACAGCGCCGGCCAAGCAAATGGCGCCGTCAGAGCATTCTTGACCAGCCCCCAGTTGTTCCGAAAAGTCATCAACTGTTCGCAGGATCCTGATCAACCAGGAGCAACATGATACTGCCGAACGCATCTTCACCGGTTTCGTTCAAGGCAAGCCGGTCGCGCGGATCATCAGGCCCGCCACCTGTACCGCCATCCGCAAGGGCGTCTGTTCGCTCGAGATCGGTGCCGTGGCCCTTCCCGGACGCTTCGCGCGGATCGAAGAGGCAAGGGCGAAGTTGAAGCATGATCGGCGGCCATCGGTAGCAACCATGGGCCTTGCCGAACCGGGGTCACCGGCTAGGATCGCGGTTGTCACTCGTCCCGAGGTCCTCTCATGCCCTATGCCCCAACCCCCCTGCCCGGCGCCCTGCTTGCGCTGGCGCTGGCCTCTGGCGCATCGGCACAGGGGGCGCTCTGTCTGCAGGAGATCGCCGTCACGGAACTGGGCGAGGTGATCCTGAACCTTGGCATCGGATCCAAGCAGGAGCGGCTGGTCGTCCTCGGGATCGAGGTCGCGGATATTCTCTTCGACGGGGCTGAACGGCTGGCCTCGGCGGTGCATGTCACGGGGCGAAACCCGATCGGGGGGGACTATCAGGTCCTGTCCATCGCGGCCTATCCCGAAGGCTTTGCCGCGCAACTCCAGGCACAGATCTGTGGCGAGGACCTGCTTGACGTGATCGACGCCTACCGGCTCATCGGCGAGGAGGGCGATCCGATGTCGGGGGCGACGGGGGCGTTTTCGCCCGCGCAGAATGCAGCGAGCGGGCTTTGGCGACGTGAACGCGCGCAGGCCCTGTCGTCGGAACGGATCGCGGCCGAGGAGGATGCGCTTGCGGTCATCGCGGCGTTTCAGGCGCGCCTGCCCGACCGGCAGGGCGCGCTCGTCCTGAACCTGCGGCCCGCCGCACCCGATCCGATGGATTTCGCGGCGATGGAAGCGCGGATCGAGGCGATCGTGACCGACACGACGCTGGATCAGGCCGAGATGCAGCGACGGCTGGCCGAGACAATGACGGGATCCTACGCCCCGTCGAGCGATCCGATGGACTGGCCGCCCTGTCCATGTCCCATGGAGGTGCTTGAGGCGCATGTCCTTGGACCGGGCGGTCCGCCATTTCAGGCCGAAAGCCTGAGCTGGGGCCCGGCAGACGAGGCGCTGGGCGGGTTCGGGGCGGCGCTGACGGCCATCGCGCAGAATGCGGATGGCAGCTACCGGATCGAAGGTCGGTTCGGGGGCGGTGTGGTCGCGATGGCGCCCGCGCCGGGCGAGCCTTCCGCGCTGGCAGCAGTTCTGGGCATGCCCGACATGGTCAAGGCCCGCGAGGCGCAGCCGATCTGGGGCGAATTCCGGATCGACATGGTGCTGCCGGGCAGCCTGTCGGATCTGCCCAAGGTCTTCTGAGACGCCTCATTCGGCCAGGCTGAATGTGCCCGTCAATTCCCGCCCGTCCCATGTGGCGGTGAAGCGGGCACTTGTTCCGCCGGGGGCTGTCTCCAGCACAAGTTCGCCCTGACCGCTGCCACCCGGGCCAAAACGCAGGATCAGGTCGCGCCGGGTGGCGCCGGGCGCGACCGCGATCAGGCCATGGATGCCGGGGTCCGGGGCCTCGATCCTGACCGCCAGCGCACCAAGATCAAGCAGGATCGCGCCCTCGGGTCCGAGGGTTGCGCTTCCGGTCAGGTCTTGCGCGCGCCCGCCCGCACTCAGCGTCGCATCGGCGCGGGGGGTGGCGGCGGCGGTGCCGCAGCCAGGGCCGTCGCGGTCGACCGTCCATTCGGCACGGCCCGACAGGCCCTGCCCGTCCGCATCACGCAAAGGGCCGTCCGCCACGATCCGCCAGCGGCCGCAGGGGGCCATGTCGGAGGTCGGGACAAGCACAAGCCGGTCGCCCAGCGCGAGAGGGGTTGCGGGGATGGGGTCCGCGCCAGCACCCTGCAAGGTGAAAGCGGGCAGGTCGGGGCCGAGGGGGCGGTTGAAGGCGATCACGATGTCGGGCCGGGGGCCGTCGCCCGCGATCATCGCAAGCTGGCTTATGAGGCGCGGCGCAAGGGTGACGGGCAGCGTGAATTCGCGGCTTTGCAGGCCGGTGTCGAAGCGCAATGTGACGGTCGCGGGGCCGGAGATGCCCAGCGCATCCGGGTCGAGCTTCCAGAGATTGCGCGCGATGCCCGCCGGGATGGCGGTCTCGCTGCCTTGGGGCGTGACCGAGATCACGGCAGCGGGCGCGGGAATATAGGCGGCGGCACGATCCCAGTTGAACAGAAGGGTGCCGTCGGGCAGCAGCGTCTGTTCCACACGATCGGGCAATTCCGGCAGAGCATGGTCGAACAAGACCCTGCCCCCGGCATCCGACAGGGTGATCCGGTCGATCCGGTCGCGACTGGCGGGGTCGAGGGGCAGGAAGAGGTCAAGATCGGTCACGATCCCCGCCCCGGTCCGGTCAGCCAGCGCCTCGGTCGGACGCAAGGTCAGGTCGCGCGCGAGGATCGCCTCGCCCCTTGCGTGAAGGGTCAGCGTAAAGCGGGGGCCGGCCGACTCGGTCAGGTTGTCCAGCGGCACGGCGGCCTCGGCGCGCAAGGAATGGGCAAAGGCGGGGCGGGCCGTGTCGCCCTCGGTCACGCCCTCGGTCACGAAGGACAGGCCAAGGGCGATGCCCTCGACAGTGCTTCCCTCCTCGGCCCGGCCAAGGCTTAGGGGCAGGACGACAGATTCGGAGTTCCCGCCGGCGGGTTCGTTGAAGGTGGCCTGGCTGCGGGTGAGTTCGTTCCTGATGTCGGCATAGGTCGAGCGCTCGAACCGCCCAAGCCCGCTACGCTCGGGGCCAAACCTTTCGCCCGGTCCTCCGGCCCCGTAGATGCTGCGGGTGATGATCTGGTAATTGGCCACCAAGATGAACTGCGCATCCTCGCCCATGATGCGCGGGAACATCAGCGGGGCAAGATGGTGTCGGGTCTCGGAATTGCCGGTCTCGGACGACTTGATGTTGCCGGACAGGCCCGACGGCGCCATCCGGATGCCGTCGATCCCGGGAAAGATGCCGCCGTCCTGATCGTAGCCGACGAAATCGTCGTTGCCATCGACCCGAAGGGGCATGTGGACAAGACCGAAACTGTGCCCCACCTCATGGGTCACGCCGATGCCGTCAGCCGCGAGGGAAACAGTCCCGCCCAGACGTTCACGATCGGCCCCGAGGATCGCCCCGGAAATCCGCGCGCCGCGAAAGCCGGGCTCGGTGATATCCTGATGCGACCGGTTGAACGACGGTGTCAGCAAGAGGCAAACCTGATGTGTCGCCCCGCAATGCGCGCGGGCAAAGGCTTGTGCGGCCAGGTTCAGAAGGTCGCTGCTTGCCGGATCACTTGCCACCTCTGGCAGGGCCTGTCGTTCGATGTCCCGGTTTTCGTGGGCCGACACGATGCCAAGATCGACAAGGTCCACCCCACCGGTCCAGCGCAGGTTGATATGTCCCACCGGAAACTGTTGCCATGAGGAAAGCCGGCTTGCCTCGAACATCGCGCGGATGGCGGGCATGTCCCCCTGCCACCCCCTGTCGGCATATTCGCCGAGTTAGAGGATCCCCATCACGTAATCCAGTGTCGCCGGTTCATCGGGCAGGAACGCAACCGGTTGATCCAGCGTCAGGCGCGGCGGATCTTCGGGCGCTCCCTCTGGCAGGTCGTGCCACCAGACGCGCGGCTCGAGCGCGACCGTCACGCTGACGATCCGCGCGCACGGCCGCCAGCCAAAGATGTTCTGCGTATCCCGCCCCATCCGGCGGTCCTCGGCATCGTAAAGGGCGGGCAGCCTGACCTCTGCCTCGTGCGGGGGAAACAGCAGGGCATCGGGCGCGCCGGTTTCATGCACCTCGGTCTTCAGGCAGAAGGCGGTCAGATGGGCCGTGGGGTTCTGGCCCGGGGGTTTCCAGTCGTACCAGACCCGGATGGCCGTGGGCCGGTCGATCAGCAGATCGGCATCGCGCACGACCTGATAGACCCCGGCCTCGAACCGGGCGGCCTCCCCCACCGCCGGGTCGCGCGCGATGGGCGAGGCGGCGAATTGCGTCACCGGCATCCAGCCGGGCTCCATCGGCAGGCTGACACCGGGCGCGGGGAAATCCTCCGGATTGGCAACCGGGGCACCCGCGACGCTTTCGATCCCGTCCTCGCCCACCTTCATCGCAAGGTCATAGCGCAGGCCGGGTTCCAGCGGCGCGTTCGGCGCAACCCGCAGGTGTCCGTCCATCACCTGCGTCACGGTCACCGGCACCTCGGCCCCCGTGCCGCTGCGCAGGCGGAAGTAGCCGTCCAGCGGGCGGGCCTCCTCGACCCGGTCGGTGAAGAACAGGTGAAAGGCCGGGTCTTCGGGTTCGACCACAAGGCACAGGTCGGGCTCGGGCAGGCGGGCCAGAAGCTCGAAATCCGCGGTGCCGTTGATATAGGCGGTCACGCTGTAGGACTTGCAGTCCCAGCGGGTATGGGTCGCGGTATAGATCGCCTTGAAGGCATAGGGGTTGGGGTCGAAGATGCGCAGCGCCCCGCCGTTCATCCCTTCCAGCGGGCAGATTCCAAGGCCCGCCTCGACATCGGCCGCGAAGGCGCGCAGATCGGCGGCACAGCTGCCGTCCATGAGCCGCTCATCGCCCAGCGCCGCGGCAACATCGGGCAGGCAGCGCTGCATCATCTGGACACGGTCGAGCGACAGGCCGATGGCCTCGGCATAGCTGGCGCTCATCGCGCCAAGGACGATGCATTCGCCGGGCGGCTGAGGATCGTCCTCCTGCAGGAGGATCCGGAAGATGTCGAGCCCGAGGTTTACATAGGCCTCCATGCACAGCTCTTGCTGGCGCTGGACGGCGGCGATCAGGCCCGGGGTCATGGCATCGGGGACGGAGGTCGGGCCGAAGCCGCAATCCTCGTTCACGAAGAAATCGCCCGAGACGAAGGGCGCGGGTTCATTCCCGAGCGGGCTGGGAACGTAGTTCGTGACGCTGACGAAGCCGGTGTCGAGCGTATAGTCATAGGCGGCATCCATCACCCCGCCCCAGACGCCCATCTTCACCGAGAAGGCCCCCTCGCCCGTGCCGCTGCGCTGGAAGACGAAGGTGAGGTCGCATTCCACCCGCCAGCTGCCCCAGTCGCCCGAGACATCGACGACGACCGGAAGGCCCGCGAAGATGAAGTCCTCGGTCTCGTAGGCGACGGTGACGCTGGTCCCGCGCGGATGCCCGCCGGGGGGGGCGACGGCGCGCTCGATCTCGCCGGTAATGTCGGTGGGGGCACCTTCGCCCGGGGCGCTGCCACCACCCCGCCCCTGCTCCTCAAGCTCCTGCAGGAGGTCGTCCACGTCGATCAGCCGGTGACTGACGGCCCCGTCCACGCCGGCCGGCGGCAGGCGGGGATCGGGGGCGGGATCCACGGGGGTAAGGCGGTCCGCGGCGCCGGTGCCGACGCTGACGGTAAAGCAGTCCGCACCGGCCGCGTCCCCGGACGGCGGGCAGTCGGGCGACTGTGCGCTGACTTCAGGGACGGGGGCGAGGAGGAGGAAGAGTGCGAGGGGAAAAGACCTGAAACGAAGGCGCATCGACTGACATTCTCAAGATAAAGGCGATCGGACCGGAGCCGCCACTCCGGGGGTGCTGCCTCGGGTCAGCGGAGATGACCAGGGCTGCTGTCCGGAAGGGTGACCGATGGCAGGTATCCATGGCAAGCACTTTGGCCAATGTCGGCGGGTCCGACGCCACAGCCGGCATCGTGCGGCTCCCCTTCCCGTTCCGTCTGGCGTGGAAGCTCGACCAGCAGATCGGCACCTTCCGCTGCCATCGCCGCCTCGCCGAGCCCCTGACCGCGATCTTCGACGAGACCGCCCGGCATCACGGCCAGGCCGAGATGGAGTGCCTGCGCCTGCATATCTGGGGCGGCTGCTTCAACCACCGCACCATGCGCGGCGGCACGGCGCTCTCGACCCATGCCTGGGGTGC
>JAFIEN010000021.1 GCA_020832515.1 Rubellimicrobium sp.
GGGACACCCGTGTTTCCGACCGGTCACGTCACGCCAGACGGACGACGGCGCCGGCAAATGCTGGCGCCGTCCCTTGCCCGGGCGACGAAGGTTCAGGGGCAATCTCCGATCCTGGGTTTCCCGGCTTCCGGGCACTTATTCCAGCGGAAATCGGGCGGAACCTTCGAACCGGGGCCCCTCGTCTGTCTGTCATCCCCGCGATCGGTCACAGGATCTGAGGCAGTGTGACCTGATGGTCATATTCATCTCCGGCGGTCACGAAGGGAACGATGCCGACCTCACCCTTGTCGGTGGCGGTGAACCCGCGGACCCCGGCATAGGAGATGCCGTTTTCATCCAGCAATCTCTGGGCCTCGGCTTCCTGGCCGGCAGGAACATAGACGAAGAAGTGCCTGACCCGCGTGGACGTGTCATTGTCCGCCAGCGCCGATCCGGCTGCAAGGTAGGGCACGGCCGCCTCGCCGATCTCGCGTATTGCGCCGGTCCTGTCGGTAATGACGATGTCCGGGAAATGGGTCCCGACCGGGGTCTGGATGGAAATCCTGCGTTCGGGCACATTCGTGTGTGTCACATAGCCCTCCGGCCAAGTTGTCTGACCCGGAAAAGGAAAACGCGTCGCCGCAATCGTCCGGACGACAAGATCATGCATCGACTCGCTCATCTCAAGCTCCCTTTGGTCAATTGCCGCCTCATGCGCTGCGGGTCAGCGGCCCCGGCAGGATATTGGTCACAGCCACAGCCGTCGAACCCCGCAGCATCGCTTAGTGGCTTTGGATATACTGAACTATAAACTTGATCTTGACTATATGTTTTGCCAGATCCGAAGGCGATACCGCCGGGCGGTGTCACGCAATTCATGCCAGAGCGATGATGCCCCCTTTTCCCTTCCTGGCGTCCGACGCTGGCGGGGTGCCGGCGACACCTGTCTGCCATGCGCGCGGGGCGCGGGGCGTTCATGCTTCAGCGATGGCCAGTGTTGCCCCTCTTGGTCCCGGCGACCGGCAAACCGCGGAACGCGGCCTCCGTCACTGCCCGGTTTTCAGAGGGCAGTTCGGACATCAGGTGCAACCCTGCGTGCCCGGACGAAGTCGAGATCGACCTCCACACCGCCCGAAGTTGTCTTCGGAATGAGGATCGTGCCGTCCTCCTCAAGCTTGAAGTCGGCCTTCGCGACGCCTCGGGTCAGGTCGCTCTGGCTGACGTTGAACTCCACGAAAGGGGCGCGCGGCAGGGTTGCGATGAACTGCAGGCTGAAGGTCGTCAGCAGATGCGTCAGCCACGAATGCGGAACGATATCGACATTGTGGCGGCTTGCGATGTCGGCCACGCGCCGCGCAACGGTCAGCCCGCCGCAGCGCGACAGGTCGGGCTGGATCACATCGGCGCAGCCCATGGTGATGAACCGCTCGAATTCCCAATGGGTGGCAAGCTGTTCTCCGGCGGCGATCGGAACGGGGCTTTCGGCGCGGATCGCGGCATATTCCCCGAAACTCTCGGGGTGAATGAAGTCCTCGATCCAGGTGACGTCGTAGTCGCCAAGCCACTGGCACAGCCTGACCGCATCGCGGCGCGACCGCATCGGGCCGGGCCGGGACCAGCCTGCCGGATACCAGCCGGGGTCGACCATCAGATGCCGGTCGGGGCCCAGCGTTTCGCGTGCCGCGGCAACAAGTTCGCGGTCCAGCCCCGGATCCTGCCCGAAGACGCCCCAGCCGAACTTCACGGCGCGAAAGCCCATCTCCATGTACATCCGCGCGGCATCCGCCATGCCCTGGGGCGTGGACCGGAACAGGGTCGAGGCATAGGCCATCACCCGCTCGTGGCGCTGCCCGCCAAGGAGTTGCGCGATGCTCAGGCCCGTGGCCTGCGCACGGATCGACCAGAGGCAGTTGTCGATGGCCGAGATGCAGTGCATCGCGATGCCGCGCCGTCCGTAATAGGCGCTGCCCACATACATCTCGTCCCAGAGCCGGTCGACATCGAGCGGATCCTGCCCGATCAGGATCTGGCGAAGGGTCCTGAACCCGAGAAGCCCCATCCCCTCGCCCGCGATGACGGCAAGCGCGGCGGATGCCAGCGTCTCGACGTCGGACCAACCCTCGATCCCCTCATCCGTGCCAACCCGGACAAGCAGTTGCCAGTCGCCGTTGTCGGTCGCCTCATGGCCCCCGGAGCCGACACCGTATCCGCCTTCGCCGCGCAGCAAGATCGCCTCGACATCGGTGATCTTCATGGCCGGCTCATGTCCAGCCCGCATCGACGATATAGTCCTGGCCCGTACAGCTGCGCGCCTCGTCCGAGGCAAGGAACAGGGCCATGGCGGCGATGTCATCGGGGGCGATCCGGGTTCTCAGGCATTGCCGGCTGTCGATCTGTGCCTCGGCCTCGGGCGTGACATGGTCGCGGCGCTGGCGGTCGGTCATGACCCAGCCAGGCAGGATGCAGTTGACACGGATACCTTCCGGCCCAAGTTCGCGCGCCATCGAGCGGGTCATGCCCGTTACGCCGGCCTTGGCGGTGGAATAGGCGATGCAATCGGGGGCGCCGAACCGCCAGACGATCGACCCGAGGTTGATGATCGTCCCCCTGCCCATGTCTCGCATTCCGGGCCGGACCGCCTGAGCGGCGAAGAAATAGTGCTTCAGGTTCACGGCCAGATGACGGTCCCAATCGTCGGGGCCGACCGTCTCGATCCGGTGCCGGGCGTCGGAGGCCGCGTTGTTGACAAGGATGTCGACGGGGCCGTGGACCTGCGCCGCGGCGGCAAGTGTGGTCTGGTACCTTGCGATGTCGCGCACGTCGCAAGCCGTGCCGTTGACCGGGTGCCTCTGACCGGAGGTCGCGCTGATGCAGGCAGAGACCGCGTCAGCGTCGATGTCGACGAAGGACACCTTCGACCCCTGTCTTGCAAAGGCCGAAACCATCGCAAGACCGATGCCCGACGCACCGCCGGATACGAAGACATGCCGGTCGGCAAGGCTGGGAAACACGCAGGTCAGTGGCATGGGCGGGCCTCGGTGCTGGCGGCTGGGTGCCGCGTGGACAGACAGTCAGGGCCGATCAACCCGGCTATCACGCCAGCGGCCCGGCCCCCTGCCACCAGTCGGTCAGCGGGTCGGACTGCAGGATGCGCTGCATCGTCTCGTCGCTGACGCGGGGAAGTCTTGTCCCCTCCAGCTGGTCGTTGATCCGCAAAAGCCCGTCGACCGATTCATCCACACGGGCGAAGGGAAAGTCGGTCCCGAAATAGATCTTGTCGGTGATCTTGTACTCCTGCGCGCAGATCAGCGTGTTGTAATACTGCCAGGGCCGGTAGAACAGCGCCGAAACCTCCAGAAACACACGCGGCTGCTTGCGGGCGACGACGATGGCATCCTCGTGCCAGGGATGGCCCATATGCGCGAGGATCATCGTCAGGTCCGGATAGCGCAGGGCAACCGGTTCGACATGGATCGCGCGGCCCATGTCGATGGGCGCGTTGCGGGCGAAGGTCGTGCCCATATGCATCGTCAGCGGCAGGTCGTTGGCCTGGCAATAGCGGTAGACCGGGTCAAGCCGCGGATCCGACAGAGCGACCCCGTTGTAGATCGGCCCGAACTTCACGCCCTTGAGCCCAAGGGTCTTGTGGGCATGCTCCAGCCGCTCCATGCAGTCGGGGCGGCGCGGATCGGCATAGGCGAAGCCCACGAACTTGTCGGGATACTTCGCCACGCAGGCGGCCGTCGTCTCGTCACGGCTCTGGATGCCGACACTGTCGCCGTAACCGATGGCAAAGACGATGGCGCGTTCGACATCGGCCATCTCGGCAAAAAGCGTGTCAGCATCCGACTTCGGCGCAACCTCGCCCTTGCGGATGCGGGCCTGCTGTTCGTGGTAGAGCGGCAGCACATCCTCGTCGTTCCAGATATTGACGTGGCAATCGCAAAGCGCGCGGACTGTCATGGCGGTCTTCTTTCGTGGTCAGGGGATCAGGCTGTGTTGCGCGCGGGCGCATGCAGCGACATCAGGAACTCGGTCAATTCGGCATAGGTCATGTCCGACGTCGGCACGTCGAGCGCGACCTTGCCGCGGTCCAGCACGATCAGCCGGTCGCAGACTTCGTGCACGTGGTGGATGTTGTGTTCGATATAGATGCAGGTCCGCCCCCCCGCTTTGATCGAGCGGATGAAGTCGAGGACCTTCTGCACCTCCTTGATCGCCAGCGCGACGGTGGGCTCATCGAGCACGATCAGGTCGCTTTCGAAATACATCGCCCGCCCGATGGCCACACCCTGCCGTTCGCCCCCCGAAAGCGACGAGACGGGCGTATTCACGTCGATCCCCACCCCGCGAAAGCCGATGGTGGTGCGCATGATATGTTCGGCCGCCTCGCGCTGCGCCTTGACGTTGATGAAGCCGAAGCGGTTTGTGATCGGCCGTCCGACAAAGAAGTTGCGCCAGAGCGGTTGTTTCTCGCCCAGCGAGGATTCCTGATAGACCGTCTCGATCCGAAGCTTCTGGGCCTCGCGGACGGAATAGGACCCGGCGTTGATCTTTTCGCCCTTGATCGTGATCGACCCCGAGGTCGGCCGTTCGACACCGGTCAGGATCTTGATGAGCGTGGATTTCCCCGCCCCGTTGTCGCCGATCAGGCCGACGATCTCGTTCGCGCCGATGTCGAGCGTGACACCGCGCAGACTTTCGACCTTGCCGTAGCTTTTCGTGACATTCTCGAGGCGGACGATCGGGGGGGCGGTCATGGTCACTCGTCTCCGAAGGGATGGGCCGGGCGGAGCAGCCTCCGCCCGGCCTTTGGTCAGCGGATCCCGGTCGCGATCAGCGCTTCAAGGGCTTCGACATTCGCCTGGGTCAGGAAGCCGCCGCCGGTGTTCAGATCCAGACCGGCGATGCCGTATTTCGCCTCGAGCACCGCAGCGACGACGGGCATGAACCCCTGCAGATAGGGCTGCTGGTCAAGGACGACCGTGATGTAGCCATCCTTCACCCCCTCGATCGCGGCGGGCGAGATATCGAAGCCCGAGGTCGTGATCTCGCCCGGGGCCTTGCCGGCATCGCGCAGAACACGGTCCAGAACGGCGGTGATGCCGCCATGCCCGGGCACGATGATTGCCTTCGTGTCGGGATTGGTCTCGAGATAGGCGATCAGGACAGGGACCGACAGCGCCGGATCGAGCACCGCCTCGTTCGACCACTGCAGCGTGTCATAGTTGATGCCGGCCTCGTCCAGCACATCGGTCGTGCCTTTGGCCACGTCAAAGCCGGGCGCGCCTTCGATGAAGGCCCCGTAGACGACGACACTGTCGCCCGCCTCAAGACTGCCGTTCTGGATCGTGAGCGAGGCAAGGTTGCGCCCCGCCCCGTAGTTGTCGAGGCCGAAGTAGCTCAGACCGGTTCCGGGCAAGGCGTTGTTGTTGACGATCACGACGATCCCGTCATCGGCGGCACGGTCCAGAAAGACCTGCATCGCGTCCGTCCCGGCATGGCCCATGACGACGATGGCATCGGGCTGGGCGGCCAGCGCCTCGTTGGCCTGAACGACCATGCGCTGCGGATCCCAGCCGGAATGCTGCTCGATCAGCGTGACGTTGAGGATGCGCGCCGCATCCCTTGCGCCAAGTTCGCGGGCAAGGGTGGCCGCGTCGCCGGGGTTGCCGCCCATCTGGAAGTAGATGGTCATGCCCGAATCCACGGCCTCCTGCGCGGTGGCGGTGGTGGTCAGCGCGCTGACCGAAAACGCGGCCGCGGCCAGTGTTGTGAGCAGTCTCTTCATCGTGCCGTACTCCTCTGTTGAAACGTCAGTTCCGGGTGAATGCGCGCAGGTCGCGCAGTAGCGGGACCTTGTCGGGGTCCTCGATTGCCGTGTTCATCGTGACGGCCACGATGAAGACCACGCCGATGTAGAAGCGCGTCCAGAAGCCCTGGATGCCGCTGGCGACCAGCCCCGCCTCGATCACCGCGACGATCAGCGCGCCGAAGACCGTGCCGATCACCTTGCCCGATCCGCCAAAGATCGACGTGCCGCCGATGAATACCGAGGCGACGACGATCAGCAGGTAGCCCATCCCCGCCTGCGAGAAGTAGGTGCTTGTCTCGAGGCTGAGCAGCACGCCGGCAAAGGCCGACAGGCCCCCCATCAGGGTGAAGAGCTTGATCTTCTCGCGGTCCGTGGCGATGCCGACCACGCGCGCGACCTTGAGGCTGTCGCCGATGAACAGAAGGCTTTCGCCGAAACGGTGTCGGTTCAGCAGGAACCAGACCACCACCGCCGTGCCAAGCGCCCAGAGGAACTGGACCGGAAACACCCCGATCCGCCCGGCAAAGATCGTGTGGATCGCGGTGCCCCGCACCGTCGGGATCGCAAGCGAGATCCCGCCCGAGACGACGGTGACGAAGCCGCCCCAGACGAACAGCATCGCCAGCGTCGCGATCAGCGAGGGCATCCCCAGCTTGGTGATGACCAGCCCGTTGATCAGCCCCATCACGACCCCGACCAGGATCGCGGCACCAAAGGCCACGAAGGTCAGGTCGTATTCCTTGAAGAGCAGGCAGAAGACGTAGGAGGCGAAGGCGATCACCGCCGGAAAGGACAGGTCGATCTCGCCCGCCACGACGACCAGCGTCAGCCCCAGCGCCACGATCATCGGCGGCGGCACCGTGGCCATGAAGCTCATGTAGATGCGGTAGCCGGTGAATGCCCCCGGCGCGGTGATCACGAAAAGGCCGATCAGCACGGCAAAGACGATGGCGATGGGCACGCCTTCCAGCGCAAGGAACCGCGCCAGCCATCCGGACCGCGCCGCCTGCCGGGTGCCCGCCATCAGAGAACCCCGTATTTCGCATAGACGTCGCGCAGAAGGGTGCCGGCCTTCAGTTCGCGCATCGAATGGCGCTCGCTGCGGATCTTCTCGAAGGCGACGCGCAGGACCTCGGCTTCGGCCTCCTGCGGGATGACGACCAGCCCGTCGGCATCGCCGAACAACAGGTCCCCCGGCGACACGCGCACCCCGCCGCAGATGACGGGAACATCCGTCGCCACGATCTGCCCGCGTCCCTTGCTGTCCAGGGGTGCGATGCCACCGTGAAAGACCGGCAACTTCATCTCGCGGATTTCCAGCGTGTCGCGCACGAAACCGTCGGTCACGCAGCCCGCCGCCCCACGTGCGCAGGTCGCCGTGGACAGAAGGCTGCCCCAGGGCGCGATCCGCCGCGACCCGCCACAGGCGAATACGGCCACATCGCCGGGCTTGAGGTCATCGACCATCGCGATCTCGAGCTCGTAGGGGTTCACGCCCGGCGGAACATACCCGGCCTCGGCGTAAAGCCCGGTCCGGGCGCGGGCGCAAAGCTTGAGGTTGTCGTCCAGCGGCCGGATGCCGGGGTGCATCGCCTGTTCGGTCAGCCCGACGGCATCGAGCGCATCCGACAGAAGGCCGGTGAACAGCTCGTCCCAGCTTTCGGGAAGCGGCGGGTTCGTCCGCGGGGTGAAGGGTTGGAACATGGACAGGCCTTTCGTCTAAAAGGAAACCTTGGAAGGCGGCGTGCCGCTGCCACCGACAAGGACATCGAAATCGACGCCCCTGTCGGCCTGCTGGACATGGTCAAGGAAGATGCGCCCATAGCCGCGGTCGTGATGCGGAGGGGGTGCCACCCATTCGGCCCGCCTGCGCGCCATCTCGGCCGCGTCGACCTCAAGCTCGAGTTGCCGGCCGGCAACATCGAGCCGGATCATGTCGCCCGTCCTGACCAGCGCGAGCGGGCCGCCGATGGCAGATTCCGGCGCGATGTGCAGCACGACCGTCCCATAGGCCGTCCCCGACATGCGCGCATCCGACAACCGGACAAGATCGGTGACGCCCTCGGCCAGAAGCTTTTTCGGGATCGCCATGCTGCCCACCTCGGGCATGCCGGGATAGCCGCGGGGGCCTGCGTTCTGCAGGACCAGCACGCTGTCGGCATCGACATCGAGGTCGGGGTCGTCGACCCGGGCGCGGAAATCTTCGGCATCGGCAAAGACGATGGCCCGGCCGCGATGCTGCATCAGGCGGGGCGTGGCGGCCGAGGGCTTGATCACCGCGCCCTGCGGCGCAAGGTTGCCGCGCAGCACCACCAGACCGCCATCCGCCGTCACGGGGTTGTCCGGTTGCCGGATCACCTCGTCATCATGGCCCACCGCAGGGGCGATCACCTCGCCCAGTGTGGGGCCGTCCACTGTCGGCGCATCAAGGTGCAGCCGGTCGCCGATCCGCTTCATCACCACGGGCAGGCCGCCGGCCTCGAAGAAATCCTCCATCAGGAAGCGGCCCGAGGGCCTGAGATCGACCAGACAGGGCACGTCGCGGCCCAGTCTGTCCCAGTCGTCCAGCGTGAAGGGCACCCCAAGCCGGCCGGCCAGTGCCAGAAGATGCAGGACGGCATTCGTCGACCCGCCGATGGCCCCGGTCACCACCACCGCATTCTCGAAGGCCGCGCGGGTCAGGATCTGCGACATGCGGGTGTCGTTCTTCACAAGCTCCACGATCCGCTTGCCGGCGGTTTCGGCCAGAACGGAGCGGCGGCTGTCTGCGGCGGGGATTGCGCCGTTCAGACTGGGCGCGATGCCCATCGCCTCGGCAATGCTGGCCATCGTGCTGGCGGTGCCCATGGTCATGCAGGACCCGGCGGACCGGCTCATCGCCGCCTCGGCCGCATCGAGGCCCGCCTTGTCGAGCGCGCCCGTGCGGTATTCCTCGTCCAGCCGGAACACATCCGTGCCCGACCCAAGGACGCGGCCCCGGAACCGGCCGTTCAGCATCGGCCCGCCCGAGACAAGGATCGTCGGCAGGTCGCAGCTTGCCGCCCCCATCAAAAGCGCGGGCGTGGTCTTGTCGCAGCCCGCCAGCAGCACCACCCCGTCGATCGGATTGGCGCGGATCGTCTCTTCCACATCCATCGCGGCAAGGTTGCGGAACATCATCGTCGTGGGGCGCATCAACGGTTCGCCCAGCGACATCACCGGAAACTCGAGCGGAAAGCCCCCGGCCAGAAGGACGCCGCGTTTCACATGCTCGGCCAGGTCGCCCAGGTGGCGGTTGCAGGGCACCAGTTCGGACCAGGTGTTGCAGATGCCGATGACGGGGCGGCCGTCGAAAAGCTCGGGCCCGAAGCCCTGGCTCTTCATCCACGAGCGCGGGATGAACCCGTATTTCCCCTCGCGGGCAAACCATTCGGCACTGCGGTAGGGGCGTTTGGTCATGGGTGGTTCGGCTTCCGGATTTCTGTAATGCTGATTGCACTGTGTGAAATTACATTTCTTTCAGTGCAATAGGCAGGAGGCTAGAGTTCGGTCCGGGCTTATGTCAAGCCTGTTCGCAAGCAGCAGATGGGCAGACGGGCAGATGGGCAGACGGGCAGAGCCTTCGAAATACGCACTTGAATCCGTTGACCGCATGGCCGCGGTGCTCTTTGCGCTGGAAGCGGCTCCGGAACTGTCGCTGGAACAGGTTGCGCGGGCGACGGGGCTGAACGAATCCAGTGCGTTACGCTATCTTCTCAGCCTGTCGCAGCATGGCTTCGTCGATCGGCATGACCGCACCGGGCTGTTCCGGCTGGGCCTTGGCCTTTTGCGGCTGGGCACCCATGCGGTCGAGAACCGTGACGTCTTTTCGGTGGCCGAGCCGATCATGCTCGACCTGCAACGCAGGTTCGGCGAATCGATCAACCTTGCCACGCGCCAACAGGACCATGTCGTCCTTGTCCGCGTCCTGAACCGTCCCGATTCCATGCGCAAGGAGGGCAAGGCCGGTGAGACGGACCCCTGGCACGCCACCTCGCTTGGCAAGGCGATCCTTGCCGCCATGCCGACCGACGAGGCCGAGGCGATCATCGCGGCCCTGACACTTCCCGGCTACACACCCAACACCAAGACCACGATCGAGGCCTTGCGGGACGAGCTGATGATCGCGCGCCGCCTTGGCTATGCCGTGGACGACGAGGAATCGGTCGAGGGCCTGCGTTGCATCGGGGTGGCGGTGCGCGACCATGCCGGTCAGGTGCTTTACGGCCTGAGCGTTTCGGGCGCGAAAAGCCGGATGGACAGGACGCGGATCGACGCCATCGGCGACGCGCTGAAGCTGGCCGCCACAGACCTGTCGGCGCGGCTTGGGGCGTGCGTCTGAGCGACCCCGTCCAGACGGGATGAGACGATCCGGAACGACCTGCCCGATCAGCCGCGGCAGCGCTTCCCGACGCCCGCAAAACCCGAACAGGCGGCACGCCTGCGGATGCAGGCAAGCGTTGTCTTCGACGTTTTCAGGGAACCGAGTTGCGCCGCCGGAGTTGAACCTCTGTCTTGCAACAGAAAAGGAGCGCACGATGAATTGGGATATCGTCAAGGGCAAATGGAAGCAGGCCATGGGCAGCGCGAAGTCCAAATGGGGCGAGCTGACCGATGACGAACTCCAGCAGATCGACGGAGAGCGCGAGCGCCTCGTCGGCAAGGTGCAGGAGAAGTATGGCCTGGCCAAGGACGACGCCGAGAAGCAGGTCGACGAGTGGGCCGACAAGGTCTGAGCGGCACCGGCACATCGACCTGAGCACAAGGGCGGCCAGCATGCGGCTGGCTGCCCTTGCGCTCTGCGCTCCGGGGAAAGGGCCTGCGCCCTCTGCGGCGATCGGGACGCGGCAGATCATGCGCCGGGAAATGCGGCTGCCCGACCGGCCGTGGAACCGGCCGAGGCCAGAGTTCCGGCCGCCCGAGCCGGTTGCCTGAACAGGTCGAGGAAGCTTTCGTCCGCATTCAGCCGCCAGGGCACCCGGCGTTGCGCCGACTCGGCCTGCCGCCAGTGGCCCGGATTTTCCTGCATGTTCAAGTCGGGGATCGTCCGCCTCTAGGCACAGGAAATACAGCGGGCGCCCTCGGCCCCACTGCCCGGTAGCGCCGCCCGGTTGCAACCGATCGACCTTCCGCGTTCATGAGGCATCGGGGCGACCGCGCCACGTCGGGTGCCGCCATCCCCTGCCCTGCCGCCGTCCCTGCCTTCAGCGATCGGGCTTTGCGAAGGCGCGCTCAAGAAACACGGCCGTCTTTGCAAGATAGGCCGCCAGATTGCCGCGCCGGGTGACGCCATGCCCTTCGTTCTCGAACAGCATCACGTCATGCGGGATGCCGGCGGCGGCAAGGTCGCGCACGGCGGCATGGGTGTTCTCGGGGCCGACGTTGCTGTCGGCAAGGCCGTGGACGATCAGAAGCGCGCCGCGGATCCGGTCGATGAAGGATCCGGGGCTGGCATTCGCATAGCGCTCGGGCATCTCTTCGGGGCTGCCGCCCATCATCTCTTCGCTATAGGCGCGTCCCCAGGGCATTTCGGTGGCGTTGTAGTCGATATCCAGCTTGTACATCCCGCACATCGGGATCGCCGCGTTCACCAGATCGGCGTGCCGCGTGATGGCGAACCAGCTGGAAAAGCCGCCGTAGGAATTGCCCGCAACCGCGATCCGGCCCGGTCCGGCAAGCCCCATAGCGATGACGGCCTCGGTCCCGGCGCGGATGTCGGCCTGTTCGCGCCCGCCCCAGCCGTCTTCCTTGACCTTCTCGCGCCAGACCATCCCCCGCCCGGTCGAGCCGCGATAGTTGGGGTCGAGCACGGAGTAGCCCAGCGCGACCCAGAACTGGATCTTGGCGTTCACCCAATCCTCGGAATGCCATGTGGGGCCGCCGTGCACATAGGTCACATGCCCACGTGGCGTGCCCTGCGGGCGGTAGAGGTATCCCTGCACGGTCTCTCCGTCCGGGGCGGTCCAGTGCAGCGTCTCGGGCGCGGTGAAGGTGGCGCCGGGCAGGTCCGGGGTGGCGAGGGGCGTGCAATCGCCCTCTGGCCCGATGCGGAAGATGCCATGCGGGGCGCTGGCGTCATAGCCGATGGCCAGCCAGCCGCCATCGGGCAATCCGTCGACCGGCAGTAGCGACCGGCGGCCCGAACGGTTCGGCAGGGGGGTGCAGCTCGCCCCGTCAAAGACCACCGCCTGCAGGACGGAATCGTCGAAGGCGGTGCAGGCGAAACGGCCCTGCCCCCCGATGACAAGGGCTTGGGGCCGAAGCTCGGGTTCGCCGGCCAGCCAGTCGATCTGGCCGCTCTCGAGCGCCACGATCCCGACCCGATCCCCTTCGGGCCCGTCAGCCACGATGGCGATACGCCCCGCATCCAGCCACCAGCCGGTGACGACGGCCTTATCCCCAAGGCAAACCAGTTCGCGCGGGTTCGCCCCGTCTGCCCCGATCACCCAGATCTGGCTGGCACCGGGCTTGAGCCGGTGGCGGCGCCACATGAGGTGCCGACCGTCCGGGCTCCACTCCGTGCCCGCCCCGAACGGGTCGGACGTGCGCCACAGTGCCCGCCTTTCGCCGGTGGCAAGGTCGTGGCGATAGAGGATCGCGCCTGCGATCACCTCTCCGCTTTCGTCGTCCAGATCGCTGATATAGCTGATCGTGCTGCCATCGGGCGAAAAGCGACCGCCATAGACGTAATGGTCGCGCTGCAGCGCCGTCAGCGGGCGCAGTGAACCCCCTGCCCCGCGATCCAGCAGCAAAAGCTGGTCATGTTCGCAACTGTCAGGCGAATGGGCCAGGATCAGCCGCTGCCCGGCATGATCCACGTCGCGGATGAACAGATGTTCGGGGCTGGCGAAGGTCAACTGCCGCGGCGGGGCCGATCCGTCGGTGGGCGCGCACCAGACCTCGGCCACCTCATCCGGACCGGACCATGCCCAGAAGGCCCATCGCCCGTCACCCGAGGCGCGCGGGGTTTCAATCTCGGGCAGGGCGGCCCAGGTTTCGGCAAGCTCGGTCGGGGTCATCGGAGGGGCTCCACGAAATGGCAGGCGGCGCGGCGGGTGGGGGTGATGTCGCGCAGGTCGGGGCGATCCGCGCGGCAGCGCGCCTCGACCTGCGGGCAGCGGCTGGCGAAGACGCATCCCGGCAGCGGATCGAGCGACGAGGGCAGTTCGCCCGGCAGCGACAGCCCAATCCGCCCGCGTTCGCGCCGGGGATCGGGTTCGGGCACCGCATCCATCAGCGCCCGCGAATAGGGATGCAGCGGTCCGGCATAGAAATCGTCGCGGGGGCCATGTTCGACGATCCGGCCAAGGCACATCACCATGACCTCGTGGCTGATGTGGCGGACGACCGACAGGTTGTGCGAGATGAAGATCAGCGCAAGTCCAAGCTCTTCCTGCAGGTCCATCAGGAGGTTCACCACCTGCGCCTGAATCGACACATCGAGCGCCGAGACAGGTTCGTCGCAGACGATCAGCTTCGGCCGCCCGATGATGGCGCGCGCAAGGCCCACGCGCTGGGCCTGCCCGCCCGACATCTCGTGCGGATAGCGCGCCGCGAAATCGGCCGAGAGGCCGACCTGACGCAGCGCCTCGACGGCGCGGTCGTGGCGGTCGGCCCTGGACAGGTGCGGCTCGAATGTCGCCAGCGGCTGGCCCACGATGCGGCCGATCGTCATGCGCGGGTCAAGGGCGGCGAGGGCATCCTGAAAGATGATCTGGAACTCGGACCGGCGCCGCCGCAATGCCTCGGGCGCCAGTTCCGCAAGGTCCTGACCCTGCCAGAGCACCTTGCCCGAGATCGTGGGGATCAGCTGCAGGATCGCCCGGCCCAGCGTGGACTTGCCGCAGCCCGACTCCCCCACGATGCCCAGCGTCCTACCCGCCTCGAGCGTGAACGAGACGTCGTGGACGACAGGCACCAGCCGGTCGCGCGACAAAAGCCCGGCCGGGACGGGATAACCGGCCGTCAGGTCGTGCAACTGCAGGAGCGCGGTCAAGGCGCCTCTCCGATCAGGTGGCAGGCGGTGCGATGGGCGGGGCCGATCCCGATCAGGGGCGGCTGGACCGCCTCGCAGGCCGCGATGCGGCTGGCACAGCGCGGCGCGAAGGGGCAGCCCGGCAGCATCGCCCCGCCCGACCGGGGCGTTCCGGGGATGATGTCCAGCCTGCGCGTCAGCGGTGCCGCAATCCGGGGCGTCGTGTCGAGCAGGCCCTTCGCATAGGGGTGGCGCGGCGCATTGAACAGGATGTCGGCCGGGGCCTCTTCCATGATGCGGCCACCGTAAAGGACGATCACCCGGTCGCAGAGGCGCGCCACGACGCCAAGGTCATGGGTGACGAAGACGATGCTTGTGCCCATGTCCCGCGCAAGCTCGGCCAGAATGTCGATGATCTGGGACTGGATCGTCACATCCAGCGCGGTCGTCGGCTCGTCGGCCAGAAGCAGCCGGGGATTGACCAGCAGCGCCATGGCGATCATCACCCGTTGCCGCATCCCGCCGGAAAACTCGTGCGGATAGCGCCGCGCGCGGCTGGCCGCATCGGGGATGCGCACCCGGTCAAGCATCCGCACCGCCTCGGCCCGGGCCGCCCGCCACGACAGGCCCTTGTGCACGACCAGCCCTTCGGCCAGCTGATCGCCGACCCGCTTGTAGGGATTGAGCGAGGTCATCGGATCCTGAAAGATCATCGCCATCGACACGCCCCGCACGCGGTCAAGCTCGGTGTCGGTCATCGCCAGCAGATCCTGCCCCGCAAACAGCGCCTGACCCGACGCCCGCCCGTTCGGGGCCAGAAGGCCCATCAGGCTGAACAGGATCTGGCTTTTGCCCGATCCGCTTTCGCCGACGATGCCCAGCACCTCGCCGGGGGCCACGTCAAAGCCGAGGCGATCGACGGCCGTCACCTCGCCCTCGGGCAGGCGGAAGGTGACCGAAAGGTCGCGGACCGACAGCAGGCTATCGGTCATTGGGATCAAAGGCATCGCGCAGGCCGTCGGCGATGAAGTTGAGGCAGAACAGGACGGTCGCAAGCATGGTGGCGGGCAAGAGCAGAAGGCGGATGTCGGTGCTCATGGTGGCCCGCCCGGCCTGGATGAGGTTGCCCCAGCTGGCCTGCGGTTCGCGCACACCGATGCCGAGGAAGGACAGGAAGCTTTCCGACAGGATCACTTCGGGCACCAGCAGGCTGCCGTAGACGATCACGGTCGACAGCGTGTTCGGCACGATATGGGTGACGATGATCTGCCGCCGCGTCATCCCACCGGCGCGCGCGGCCTCGATGAACTCGCGCCGGGCCAGGGATTGCGCCTGCGCGCGCACGATCACCGCCGGGGTGAGCCAGAGGGTAAAGACGATGGCCAGAAACAGCGCGACATTGCCGCCGCCGAACAGCATCGCCAGCAGGATCACAAGGATCACATAGGGGAATGCATAAAGGATCTCGATCACCCGGATCATCACCCGGTCCCACCGCCCGCCGACGAACCCGGCGACCGCGCCGTACATGACCCCGATGATCCCCGCGACCAGCGCGCCCAGAAAGCCGATCGTCAGCGACACCCGCCCCCCTTCAAGCGTGCGGACCAGAAGGTCGCGCCCGAAATCGTCGGTCCCGAACAGATGGATCGAGGTGAAATCGACGCCCAGATTGATCGCGTCGAAATCCGCGTCCTGCCCGGTGAAGGGGAACAGGAACGGACCAAGGAAGCAGGCGACGACGATGAAGGTCAGGACGACCACGCTTGCCATGGCCAGCCGGTTCTGCCGGAAGCGTCCGAACCTCAGCGACAGTTCGCTTCGCGGGCGGGCGGGAAGGTCGGCCTCAATCATGGCGCACCCGTGGATCGAGCCATCCGCGCAGGATGTCGGCCCCGATGTTGAATGTGATGAGGACAAAGCCGTAGAGAATCGTGATCCCCATCACCAGCGGATAGTCACGGTTCAGCGCGGCATCCACGAAATGCCGGCCGATCCCCGGCAGGGCGAAGATCGTCTCGATCACGATCGACCCGGTGATGATCGCCGCCGTCGCAGGCCCCAGATAGGCCACGACCGGCAGGATCGCCCCGGTCAGCGCATGATCCCGGATGACGCGGCCGCGCCCGATCCCCTTGGCCCGCGCAGTGCGAACGTAATTCTCGCGCATGGTCTCGATCATCGAATTGCGCGTCAGGCGCGAGATATAGGCGATGTTGGGCAGGGCCAGCGCCACCACCGGCAAGACAAGACTGCGCCAGCCGTCGTTCCAGCCACCGACCGGAAACCAGCGCAGCATGACGGCGAAATAGACCTGCATCAGCGGGGCCAGGACGAAGATCGGTATGGCGATCCCGATGACCGCGATGGTGCCGGTGGAGTAGTCCAGCAACGAGTTGCGCTTCAACGCACCCAGAATGCCCAGCGTGACGCCGGTGACGGTCGCCACAAGCGCAGCCCAAAGCCCGATGGTCAGCGAAAAGGGAAGCCCGTTCAGCAAGATGTCGGCGACCGTATAGTCGCGGTAGCGGAAGGACGGGCCGAAGTCGAACTGCAGCACGCCCCGGACATAGCGCAGATACTGCGCGACCAGCGGCTGATCGAGGTTGTAGGCCGCCTCGACATTCGCCCGGATCGTGGGCGAGATCTTGCGATTGGACGAGAACGGCCCGCCGGGCGCCAGCCGCATGACGAAGAAGGTCAGCGTCAGAAGCGCCGCCATCGTCAGAAGCCCGTCGGCCAGCCGTCTGATCAGGAAAAGCAGCATGGTGCATCCGCCCGCAAGGGGGTGGACACAAGTCCCGCCCCCTTGCGGGCCAGACCCTCAGTCAAGCGTGAGGAACTGGCTGTTGGAATAGCCCACAAGCGAGGGGATCCAGCCCCCGACCCGGTTACTGACCATCTGGCGCGAGTTGAGGATCGCAATCGGCGCGACGATATAGTCGTCCAGCAGGATCTGCTCGGCCACGGCCAGAGCATCGAGGCGCGCCTGCGGATCGGTCTGCGCGGCGGCAATATCCATCGCGGCCTCGAACTCGGGCGACTCCCAGTTGTAGCCGGCCTCGGCGCTGGGGCGCATGTAGGGCAGGAAGGTCTCGGGTCCGGGGAAATCGCCGATCAGGTTGTCGGCAAAGACATCCCAGTCACCCGCATAGAAGGTATCGAGCCAGGCCTTGCGCTCCTGCGGCTCGACGGTCGCGTTCACGCCCAGCACCTGCTGCCACATCAGCGCGATCCCCTGCGCCCGCCGGACCGATTCCTCGGCGACCGTCACGACGATGTTGACGGACAGCTGATTGCCCGGCCCATAGCCCGCTTCGGCATAAAGCTCCTGCGCCAGCGCATTGCGTTCAGCCTGGGTCATCGCAGCTTCTGCGATGGTCGGCAGGTCATAGTCGGGGTCGAAGCCGCCGGTGAAGGAATAGTTGGGCGTGGCCCCGGCCCGCACGATCCGCTCTTCCAGGGTCTCGCGGTCGATGGCGAGTGTCAGCGCACGGCGCAGGTTGATGTCCTCGAAGGGCTCGTGCAGCAGGTTGAAGGAATAGTAGACGATGTTCACGCCGGGCGAGACGACCAGTTCGTCGGGATGCGATTGTGCAAGCGCCTCCATCTGGGCCAGCGGAACGTCATAGGTGATCTCGATCTCGCCCGCCTGAAAGCGCAGGAGTTCGGTCGAGGCATCCTCGGTCACGTGATACTTGACGAAGGGGATCTGCACGTTGTCGGCATCCCAGTAGAGCGGGTTGCGCTCGAGCAGGACATGGCTTTGCGGCACCACCTCGCGGAACACATAGGCGCCGTTCGTCACGACCTGCGCGGGATTGCTGAACACGCCCATTCCGCCGGCCTCGAAACTTGGCCCGTGCAGCGGCGGCATCGAGAAGGCGCCGCCAAGGATGTTCAGGATATGCGGTGCGGGGTTCTCGAGCTCGATGACGATGGTGCGGTCGTCGGGCGCCGTCATCCCCAGCGTCGCGGGGTCGTCCGTCTCGCCCTCGATGATGTCGGCCGCGCCCACGACCTGCACGACAGAGGTGAAGTAATAGCCGCGCTCGGACCCGGTTTCAGGCAGAAGCGTGCGCATCAGGCCATCGACGTAATCCTGCGCGACCAGCGGATCGCCATTCGACCAGACCAACCCCTCGCGCAGGTGGAAGGTGTAGGTCAGGCCGTCCTCGCTGACCTCCCAGCGCTCGGCCGCACCGGGCAGGATGTCGTCGCCGTTGTAGTTCACAAGGCCTTCGTAGGTATCGCTCAGGATCCAGCCGGCGGCTGCGTCGAAATTCACATGCGGATCAAGCGAGGACCATTCCGATCCGATCCCGCGGTCCAGGGTATCGTCCTGTGCCGCGGCCGGTCCGGCCAGAGCGACCGCAAGGGCCAGTGCAATGGCAGCCGGCAAGGCTGTCGGGCGTTTCGTCATGGCAGTGCTCCCTTTTTGCAGTTTCAGTCCGACATCAGATTTCCGGCACGAATGACCTTATTGCCCGCAACATGGGCAAGGCTCTGGCCGCGCAGACAGGATCGCCACAATTCGATCCGAAAGACGAGTCCGAAAGTTGGCGATACGACCGGAACTCGCTTACCCGTGACCGGGTCGAGGATCTCGGCCATCACCTCGCCCTTCTTCACGTGGTCACCCGGCGCAACCCGCCACAGGACGATCCCGCCCTGCGGCGCAAAGACCTCGGCCGCCGCATCGAGCGGCAGCACGGGCGACGTGCCCAGGCGCGGCACCGGTTCCCCCCGCACCGCCCCGATCGCGCCCAGAAAGACCATCAGCCGCGCGGCGTCCTCGGCGGCAAGATCGTCGCGCACATCGGCCTGGCCGCGATATTCCACCGTCGCCGAAAAGCACCCGTCAGGGATCGGATGTGCCGCCCCGAAACGCCGCCGCAGGGCAACCCAGGGGGCCGTATGCGCCTCGTCGAAGGCGTTGCCGCCAGAAACCTCCTGAACCAGGACAAGCTCGGCCCCGATCGACCGGGCAAGCGACGCGATATCCGCCGGTCGCGCGGGGGCCGCGTAGAAATGCAGGATCGCTTCGTGATCGCAATGCAGATCGAGGACGCAATCGGCATCATGCGACCAGCCCAGAAGGCACAGGCGCAGCTCTTGGGTATCGTTCGCGCGCGGCAGGTTGCGCAGAGCCTCGGCAAAGGCCTGACGGATCAAGACAAGGTTTTCGGCCGCATCGTCAGTCAGGCGCCCCTCGAGCAGGGGGGCGGCAAGCTCGGCCAGATCGGGAAAGCCGCGGTTGAAGTTCTGCAGGCCGGCCAGTTCATGCCGTCCCTGCGGCTTGTGCGCGGTCCACTGGGCAAGGCCCACGGGATTGGCAAGCGGAACGACCCAGACCTCGCCCGCGATCCGCCCCTCGCGTTCTGAGTGGTTCAGCCGGTCGATCAAATGACGGGCGACGAGGATGCCCGGCATTTCGTCGGCATGCAGACCTGCCTGCACATAGACCTTGGGTCCAGAGCCGGGCGTGCCCCAGACATGGGCCTCGATGCGGCGCAAGGTGCCGGGACTGTCTCCGGTCAGTGGGTGCGTGACAAGGCGTATCGCTGGGTCCTCCCGGCACACCCGGCTGGTCCTGCGCGGGGATCAGGGACTACCCTATGGATGGCGGTCGATGGCGCAAGTCCGATGTCAGAGGCCCCCGCCCCTGCCCCGGCCTCCTGCCCCGGCCTCCTGCCCCGGCGCCGCAATGGGAACGGATATGGGCGGAGGCCAAGCAGCCGGTCGCCGGTGATCGCCGTGCCGCCAGCCAGGTCGGCCACCGCAACACCACACGAAGCCGCGCCGCCCGATGGATCCGTGCCACCTGCACCAGGCAGCATCCCGGTGGTCAGTCCCCTGGGTCGGGCCCCTTCCCGAGGCGCGCAAGCGCCTCAAGGGGTCCATCGGGCAGGTCGATGCTTTCCTGCGACGAAGGAAAGCGCGCGCCGCGCACATCTTGCCGGAAGGCAGCGAGCGCCTCTCGCCGCTCTTCGTCGATCTGGGCGTGAAGCCGGGCCAGATCGCCATAGCGTCGGGCATGGCGGGGCGCGCGCGCCGTCTCGCCGCAGATGTCGGAGGTGAAGAGGAACATCACCTCGGCCCCCGGCCCCGAGCCCAGCGACACGGTGACCAGCCCGCTCCGGCGCGACAGTTCCGTCATCAGGGCCGCAGGCACCAGTTCGGCCTCGACGGCAAAGGCCCCGGCCTCTTCCAGACGGCGGAAGCGGTGGAACAACTCGACCGCCTCCTCCGCCGTCTTGCCGTAGCCGCGGACCGAGCCCACCCAGGTGGATTTGCGCGGGACAAAGCCCAGGTGGCCCATGACGGGAATGTCCTCGGCGGCCAGTCGTGCGACCGTGGCAAGGCTGCGCGCGGTGATGACGGCGTCCGCCCCGTCTGTCAGCGCGCGGAAGGCGGTGCGCAGGATCTCGTCCCCGGTGATCGCCTCGGCAAAGCCGAGTGCGGCCGTAACGAAGACCCGGGCCGATCCGCGCCGGACCTCGGCCACGTTACGGGCGCGGCAGACGACCATCTCGATACCCGCCGCCTCGGCCGCCGCCGCCTCGGCCGCGGTGTCGGCCGTGACCTGCGCAAAGACCCCGTGCCGACCCTTGGCCGCCCTCAGCGCGGCGACCGTGGTCAGCCTCTCGGCCGCGCGCGCGCCCCAGTCGAAGATCCGCGCCACGCGCCCCTAACCCTGCTTCAGCTTGCGGGCATATTCCGGCGGCGCGACCGTTCCGGGCCTGGAGAACCACTGCGGCACATCCACCCCGGAATAGAGCAGGATGTTGCCCCAGGGATCGAAGGCCCCGGTCCGCACGATCACCTTCGCCTTCGCCGCCATTTCGGACAGGATCGTCGCATGGGGGATCATTTCGTGATCGGCCTCGTCGAAAAGCGCCCGGACCATCTCAAGCAAGACCGGATTGTGTTCGGGCAGCGCGTCGGCATAGGCGACCTTCTCGGCCACATAGTCTTCGGCGATCAGCGACAGCACGGTCCTGAGGTCGGGCAGGTCGGGCTGGATGGCAAGATCGATCCGCCAGGCATCCGAGGGGATCGGAAAGCCCGCGTCGCAGACGATCATCAGATCGCCATGGCCCATCGACGCGATGGCATGGCTGAGGTCACTGTTCAGAAGGCGTCCGCGTTTCATGTCTCTCTCCCTTGGGTCAGGTCAACGGGTCTGGCTCAGCATCGCCGCAAGCTCGGCGCGTGTCGGCATCGAGGGGATGACACCCAGCCGGGTGCAGGCATGGGCACCTGCCGTCACGCCCCAGCGCACGGCTTCGGGCAGGGTTTGGCCTTCGGCCAGCGCCACGGCGAAACCGGCATTGAAGGAATCGCCCGCGCCGGTCGTGTCGACGACCGCGACCTTCGGCGTGGGCACGACAAGGTCATGCGTGTCATCCAGGATCAGCGCGCCATTCCCGCCCATCGTCACGATCACGCAGCCGACCCCGCGCCGGCGCAGTTCAAGGGCAAGGTCGCGCGTGCCGGTCCGGTCGTCGGGGCGCAGGCCCAGAAGCAGGCGCAATTCGCTTTCGTTGGGGGTGAGGTAATCGACATGGGCGAAGACACCTGACGGGATCTGCGCGGCAGGCGCGGGGTTGAGGATGGTACGCGCCCCGGCCGCCTTGCCCAGTTCCATCGCGCGGGCGGCGGCGGGCACGGGGATCTCAAGCACCGCCATGACGATCTGGCTGCGGGCGATCCGGTCCTTCGCGCGGTCGACGAAGGCCGCATCCATCAGCGTGTTGGCACCCATGTCGAGGATGATGAAATTGTCGCCGCCGGTGTTGAGGATGATGAACCCGACCCCGGTCGCCTTCTCCGCCGTCTGCACGACATGGGCCGTGTCCACCCCTTCGGCGGCATGAAGCCGGAGCGCCACCTGCGCGAGGTCGTCCTGCCCCAGGCAGGTCACCAGCGCCGAGGATGCCCCCAGCCGCGCCACGCCCACAGCCTGGTTCGACCCCTTGCCACCGGGGCCGAAGTCGAAATCGGACCCGAACAGGGTCTGGCCGAAGACCGGCATGACCGGGGTGCGGATGGTCAGCCCCACTGCGAAACTGCCGACGACAGTGATTTCCGGCATGAGCCCTCTCTCCCGTTTCTCAGGCCGCGGGGGGGGGCCGCCTACAGTGATTTCCGCCATCACCCCGCTCCCCGTTGCCCCGGCCGGGGCCGGGCCCATATCCACGGCCGCCTTGGGGGGGGCCAGCCACATGACCGCCTCTTCCGTGATCTCCGCCCCGGTCAGTTGACCCGCCACCACCCGGTCGGCCATCACGATCACCCGGCTGGTGTGCAGCACGATCTCGGGCAGTTCGGACGAGATCATCAGGATCGCCAGCCCCTCGGCCGCGAGCGATTTCAGGATGGCATAGATCTCGGCCTTGGCACCCACGTCGATGCCGCGCGTCGGTTCGTGCAGGATCAGAAGCTTCGGCCCCGAGGCAAGGCCGCGCGCAAGGATGATCTTCTGCTGGTTTCCGCCGCTCAGCGTGGCGATCTTCTGCCCGAGGTCCGAGACCTTGGCCTGCAGGCTGCCGACATAGTACTTCTCCCGGGTGCAGCGGCGTCGACCGCGCCGACA
>JAFIEN010000022.1 GCA_020832515.1 Rubellimicrobium sp.
GCCCCCGGCCACCGAACGCACCTGTCCGCTGAGCCAGCCCGCCTCGGCAGAGGCGAGGAAAGCTGCAGCGGCCGCGATATCCTCGGGTGCGCCCAGCCTGCGGGTGTATATCCGCGACAGGATGGCGGCCTGCCCGTCCGGCCCGTAGCTGTCCCACTGGGCGCGCGATGTCGGGTTCGACAGGACAAAGCCCGGTGCGACGGAATTGACGGTGATCCCGAAAGGGCCAAGTTCGAGGGCCAGTTGCCGGGTCAGGCCGACAAGGGCGTGCTTGGCGGCGGCATAGGCCTGAATGCCGGTCAGGCTGGGCCGCAACCCCGCACCGGAACTGATGGTGACGATGCGCCCCGCGCCGGCTGCCTTCATCGCCGGGACAAGGGCCTGCGCAAGGAAGAAGGCGCTGTCGACATTCGCGGCGAAGATCGTATGCCAGTCGGCCTCGGGCACCGTTTCGACAGGGCGGCCCGTCTGGCCCACGACCCCACCCGCCGCCGAGACAAGGATCGCGGGCGGATCGTCGGCAAGGGCGGCGGCAAGCCGGTCGACCGAGGATTTGTCGCCAAGGTCGGCGGCGATGCCCGGCAACCCAAGGGCCGCGACGGCAGCATCGAAGGCTGGACCCGGCAGATCCGTGACGCTGACACGCGCGCCTTCATCCGCCAGCCGCCGTGCGATGGCGGCGCCGATGCCGCCGACAACCCCGGTGACAAGCGCCGCCTTGCCGCCAAACCGCGTCATTGCGAAACCTCTGTCAGTGCGGCGAAGGTTTCGGGCGATTGCTCGCGCCGCCCATCCTCGATGTCCTTGATGAGGGCGAACATCCGGTCAAGAAGCGGGGTAGGCACCCCATGCCGACGCCCGATTTCAGCGATCATGGTCATCATCGGATCGACCTCTGTTTTCCGCTTGCGCACGGCAAGGTCGCGCCAGACGCCGGTGCGGGGCTTGGCGGAATGGCGGTTGAACTCGGCCAGTGCTGCGACAGAAGCGCGGGCGGCCGCGTCATTTGCCGCCGGGGCGAATGCGGTCGGATCGAAGCCGTTGAAGCCACGCGGGCTGACGCCTTCGGCCCGCGCCACGGCAATGACCTCGCGCCCAAGGCCCACGAAGGCGGGGATGCGCAGGGGGTCCTCGAAATTCTCGGTCATCGTCTCGTGTGTCAGGGCGGTTGCGAACAGAAGCGCGCCATAGCCCAGCTTGCCCCAGAGGTAGGACCAGATGTCATCGGTCAGGATCGCGTCGGGCTCGAACGTCTGCATGAGGTCCAGCATTTCGCGCGTGCGGTCCTGCGGGGGGCCCGCAGCTTCGCCGATCACGACGGCGCCGCGATTGCCGAACAGGATCTCGCCCGGGCCCTGCCAGTCGGCGCCGAAATTGACGAAGGCGCCCATCGTGCGGTTCTGCCCGACAATGCCGGCGATGACATGTTCGTTCAGCCCGTTCTGGGCGGACAGGACGAACCCGTCCGGGGCCAGATGGGGCGCAAGCGCGCGGGTTGCGGCTTCGGTCGCCTGCGCCTTGACCGCGAGCACCACCCGGCGGAACGTGCCGGAGACATCGGCGGGCGTGACGGCGGGCACCTTGATCCTGAAGCTTTCCACCGGGCCGGTTATGGACAACCCGTCGTCCCGGCAGGCGGCAACATGGGCCGCGTCGATGTCGACCAGCTGGACCGGTACCCCGGCCCGTGCCCAACAGGCGCCGAGCACCCCGCCGATGGCCCCCGCGCCCCAGATCAGGACAGTGTCGGTCATGCCGGGGGCCACGGGCCTTCAAGCGCCTCGCGCGTTTCCTCGACCCCCCGTCGCCACATCTCGAGCATCACCTCGTCGTCGCGCTGGAACAGGCCGCCGAGGTTGCCCTCGCCCAGATGCGCGCGGATCTGCGCTGCCGACCCGCTGCGCAAAAGGTCCATGTCGGCCATCGGCTTGTCGCCCTCGGGGGCGGGCGCATGGGCCAGCCGTGTCCAGGGGAAGTTCTCCATCCAGCTGGCATGGCTGCCCGGTCCGATCTCCCTGACATACTCTGCCGTGCGGGGGGCGTTCCACCAGTTGTGGAACTTGACCGACACACCGCCGCCCGCGTTGATCTCCTGCGCCAGCGCCCCCACCGGCGCGTTGCCGCCGTGGCCGTTGACGATCAGGATGCGGGTGAAGCCCGAGGCACGGATCGAAGCGATCACATCGCGCACCAGCGCCAGAAGCGTCTCGACCCGCAGCGAAACCGTGCCGGGATAGGCGGTGAAATAGGGTGCAAGGCCATAGGAGATGACCGGAAAAACCGGGACACCCAATGGATCGGCCGCCTCGACGGCGACCCGTTCGGCAAGGATCGCGTCCACGCATAGAGACAGGTGGCCGTGCTGTTCGGTCGATCCGATGGGCAGCACCGCGCGCGGATCGCGCTTTGCCGCCGCCTCGACATCAAGCCAGTTCATCTCGGCAATCTTCATGCCGTCTCCCCCCCTTGCACTTGCCGGTCACCCGCGGCGAGGATGTCCCCGCCGCGGGTCGTTCACGTTACTCGACGCTGACCGTCTCAAGATAGATGCGGCCCAGCGGGTTCTGGTAGAAGCCCTCGATCCCATCGCGCGAGATGTTGCGGAACGGGCTGTAATAGAGGTTGAGCAGAACCGCGTCTTCCTCGGCCACGCGCTGCACCTCGTAGTAGATTTCCTGCCGCCGCTCGGGATCGGTCGAGCTGCGCGCCTCGAGGACAAGGGCGGACAGATCGGGGTTCTCGTAGCGGGTCAGGAAGTTCATCATCGCATCGCCCACGAAGCCGAACGAAACCTTCTGGTCGGCGTCGATCATGTCGTTGGTCCAGTAGACCGTCGACATGTCGAAATCGCCTTCCATCAGGATATCGAACCACTGGCTGGGATCGACGCGGGTGATGCTCAGATCCACGCCGATTTCCTGCCATTGCTGTTGCAGCAGGACGGCGATCTGCGCCTCGACCTCGTCACCGGACTGGATCATCAGGTCGAGCGCGATCCCGCCCACGCCTGCTTCCTCCATCAGGGCGCGCGCGCCATCAAGATCGAAGGTCCGCGCCGGGTTGTCGGGATTGTAGAACTGCGCCCCGCCGGGAATGTAGGAATTGGCGACCGTGCCATGCCCGAAGGTCACGACCTGCACGATGGCCTCGCGGTCAGTGGCATGGGCGATGGCCTGCCGCACCAGCGGATTGGCAAGGATTTCGTTCTCGTGGTTGAAGATGATGTGGTCGGTCCGGGTCGAAGGATCGAGATGGACGTTGATCCCCGGTGTCGCCTCAAGTTCGGCGATCCGGTTGAACGGCACGAAGAGCGCGGCATCGAGCTGGCCCCCCTGCACCTGAAGGATGCGGGTGTTGTCCTCGGTCACCGCGCGCCATTCGACCGTGTCGAGGATCGGCAGCCCCTCTTCATAGTAATGCGGGTTGGCCTCGAGGATCAGCACCTCGCCCCGCCGCCATTCCTTGAGGCGGAACGCGCCCGCACCTACCGGCTCTGAGCCGAAATCCTCGCCCATCGGGCCTGCGATTGCTTCGGGCACGATGGCGGCCATGACCATCGACAGGGTGGCAAGGAACGGGGCCGAGGGTTCGGTCAGTGTCACCGTGACAGTGCGGTCGTCCGTCGCCTCGACATCGGCGATATTGGCGTAGTTCGACGCCCAGGCCGAAGCCGGATCGTCGCGCACGCGCAGCAGGCTGAAGACCACATCGTCGGCGGTCACGGGCGAGCCGTCCGAAAACAGCGCCTCGCGCAGGGTGAAGACATAGGTCAGCCCGTCGTCCGAGATCGTCCAGCTTTCGGCCAGATCGGGCTCGATATCCGTTGCCTCGCGGTTGGACCGCACCAGCGTCGCGTTCAGGTTGTTGGCGATCCAGATGTCAAGATTCTCGGCCGTGCGGATCGGGTCGAGGGTCTTAGAATCGGATTCGCGTCCGATACGCAGGACGCCTTCGGCGAACACGGGTCCGGCCCCGAGGGCCAGGGCCAGCGACAGGGTCGTGGCCTTCAACAATCGACGAACAGTCATGTCGTTACCTCCGTTGGTCTGGGTTGTCCCGCATCTGGTCTTGCTGCAGCGGGATCGTGCAGATGGCAGGCGACCGCCCTTGGCCCGAAGGGCCGAAGCGGCGGTGCCGGACCCGACCGGCAAGCGTCTACGGCCTGCAGGCAGCGGGTCTGGTAGGGGCATCCGGGGGGCATGTCCGTGGGGCTTGGCGGCTCGCCCACCGGCGGCGGGCCGGGTGGCGGCGCATCTGGCCGCATCACCGGCGCGGCGGCCAGAAGCGTGCGCGTATAGGGATGGTGCGGATCGCCAAAGACCTCGTCCGTCGGCCCCTCTTCGACCACGCGGCCAAGATAAAGCACGGCAACCCGGTCGCAGACCTGCCGCACGACGCCAAGGTCATGCGAGATGAAGATCAGGGTCAGCCCAAGCTCGGCACGCAGCGCCAGAAGAAGGTTCAGCACCTGCGCCTGGATCGAGACGTCAAGCGCCGCCACGCATTCATCGGCCACGATCAGTTCGGGTTCGACCGACAGGGCCCGGGCGATGCCGACGCGCTGCTGCTGACCGCCTGACAGGCTGCCTGCGCGCCGGTGCATCAGGTCAGTCGGCAGACCAACCCGCGCCATCAGATCGGCGACCCGGTCATCGACCTGATCGGGCGGCACGATCCGGTGGACGCGGATGGGTTCCGAAAGCGTCTGGGCCACCGTCAGCAGCGGATTGAGCGCGCCGTAAGGATCCTGAAAGATCATCTGCATGCTCCGGCGGCGGTCCTTCGGCATGTTGGACGATACGCGCAGGCCGTTGATCGACACGTCGCCCGCGCTCAGGTCCTGCAACCCGATCAACGCGCGGCCCAGCGTGCTCTTGCCGCAGCCGCTTTCCCCCACGATCCCAAGGGCCGTGCCCCGCGCGACGGACATGTCGATCCCCGCGACGGCCTGGAGCGCCCTTGCCGGACGGCGGGACAGCAGATCGCCCAGCGACCTTGGCAGGTCGTAGCGCACCACCACCCCGCGCGCCTGAAGGAGTGGTGCCTCGGCACTCATGCGGCTGCCCCCAGTTCGGACCAGTGCGGGCAGGCGGTCCTGTGGGCAGGCCCTGCAGATTCAAGCGGCGGCACGGCACTTTCACAACTGGATCGCGCGATCGGGCAGCGGGGCGCAAAGGCGCAGCCGGGCGGACGGTCCGACAGGCCCGGCGGTTGACCCGGGATCGCCTTGAGAAGGGTTCCGGGCACCCCGCCGCCCGGCTGCGAGGCGACAAGGCCTTCTGTGTAGGGGTGGCACGGCCGGCCCAGAACGGCCGGCTTGGGCCCGCTCTCGACGATGCGGCCGGCATACATGACCGCCACCTTCTCGCAGGTCTGGGACACGACGGCGAGGTCATGCGTGACAAGGATGATGGCAAGGCCAAGGCTGTCACGCAGATCCAGCAGAAGCCGCAGGATCTGCGCCTGCACCGTCACGTCCAGCGCCGTGGTCGGCTCGTCCGCGATCAGCAGCCGCGGACGGCAGGCCAGCGCCGCCGCGATCATTGCGCGCTGCCGCATCCCGCCGGAAAACTCATGCGGATACTGGTCAAGCCGGCTGTCGGGGTCGGGGATGCCGACCTGCACCAACAGGTCGCGCGCACGGGCGCGCGCCTCGGCCCGCGAGGCGCCTTCATGGATGCGGACAGGCTCGGCGATCTGGTTTCCGATGGTCATGACCGGGTTCAGATGCGCCGTCGGGTTCTGAAAGATCATCGCCCCGACCGGCCCCCGGACGGTGGCAAGCTGCCTTTCGGTCATCTCGGTGACGCGATGCCCGGCAAGCTCGATCCGCCCGCCCGTGATCGCGACCTTGCGCGGCAGCAGCCGCAACACGGACCGGCAGGTCAGCGTCTTGCCCGAGCCCGACTCGCCCACCAGCCCCATGACCTCGCCTTCGGCCAGATCGAAGGACACGTCCGACACGGCACGCATCGGGCCATCGCTGCCCGTCACGTCGATGCAGAGATCCGAGACCGACAGAAGCGCGCTCATTCCCGCACCCCCAGATACTCGGCCAGCCCGTCGGCCAGAAGCGAAAACCCCAGTGCGAGAAGCACCAGCGCGATCCCGGGGAATGTCGTCATCCACCACGCGGTGAAGATGAAGCTCTGCCCCTCCGAGATCATCAACCCCCATTCGGCCGTGGGCGGCTGCACCCCGAAGCCGAGATAGCTGATCGCCGATCCGGCCAGGATGACCAGCACGACATCCGACATGGCAAAGACAATGGCCGGGGCTATCGCATTGGGCAGGACATGCCGCCAGAGGATGCGGCCGGTCGAGTATCCCAGCGATCGCCCTGCCGCGACGTAGTCTGCCGACCGGATCACAAGCACCTGCGCCCGCACAAGCCGGGCATAGCTGACCCAGCCAACAAGGGCGAGCGCGATGAAGAAGCTCTTCAACCCCGGCCCCAGCACCACGATGATCGCCATGAGCAGCACAAGCCACGGGAACGCCAGCACGACATCGAGGATGCGCATCAGGATAGCATCCACGATGCCGCCGAAATACCCCGCCACCGCACCGAGCGTTACTCCGATGACGAAGGGGATCAGCACCCCGACGACACCCATCAAGAGATCGACCCGCGCCCCGTGCAGGATGCGCGACAGCACATCGCGTCCGAAATTGTCGGTGCCCAGCCAATGGGGCCGCCCGGGCGGGTGCAATATGGCCTGCATGTTGTGGTCGTTCGGCGGAAAGGGGGCGATCACATCGGCCAGCAGCGCCAGCGCGACCCATGCCAGCGTGATGGCAAGGCCGGCCTTCAGCGCGGGCGGCCAGCGCCGCCTGGGCGCTCCGGCCCTCACATCCTTACCCGCGGGTCGAGCGCGACCGTCACCACATCGACAAGGAAAGTGATCAGGACCGTCGCCAGCGCGAAGACAAGCGTGATCGCCTGCACGGTCATGTAGTCCCGGGCGAAAATGGACGAGGTCATGAGAAATCCGAGGCCGGGGACCGAGAACACCGTCTCGACCACGACCGTTCCACTGATGAGCCAGCCAAGATTGACACCAAGCAGGTTGATCGTCGGGATCAGCGAGTTGGGCACGACATGCCGCCAGAAGACATCCTTGTCACCGACACCGCGCGACCGGGCCGCGGTCACGTGGTCCGCGTCCATCTGCTCGATCAGGCTTGCCCTGAGCGTGCGGGTCAGCACGGCCGACAGCGCAAGGGCGATCGTGAATGCCGGCAGGAACAGGTGATGCAGCCTGTCGACGAAGCCCTGACCGGCGCCCGATACGGGAAAGAGCCCAAGCCTGACCGAAAAGACGAGGATCAGCATCAACCCGATCCAGAAGGACGGAAACCCCAGTCCGATGGTCGAGAAAGCCCGGATCGTCTGGTCCGGCCACCGCCCGCGGTTCCGCGCCGCCGTGACGGATAGCGCGATCGTCAGGACGATCCCCAGCAGGGTCGCATAGACCAGCAGAAACAAGGTCGGTCCGGCACGGCTTGCCAGCAGGTCCGAGACGGGCATCCGGTAGACGACGGATCTGCCAAGCTCGCCCTCGGCAAGGCTGCGCAAGAAGTAGAAATACTGCACGATCACCGGCTGATCGAGGCCGTAATAGGCCCGGATCCGTTCAACCACGTCCGGCGGTGCCCGCATGCCCACCAGGGTGCGCACCGGATCGCCCGGAAGCGCATGGATCAGCAGGAACGACACCAGGCTGATCCCGATCAGCACCGGAACAAGCTGCAACGGCCGCAAGAGCACAAACCGGTAGCGGTTCATTGCCCGGACCCCGCAACCGGAGCAGGTCCCGGAAAACGCCGGCCGTGCTGCATCATCGAGATCATGCGCCGCCGCCCGTCATTGTCGGGGCGATCTGCGGCGCAATGACAGTCTCGATGCCGGACCCGATCCGAAGCAACCTGCGGTCGGCCCCCCGTGCGCCGGTCAGCATGATCCCGACAGGAAGGCCATCGGCCCCGGTTCCCCCGAACAGGGACAGCGCGGGAAGCCCCGTCAGGTTCGTGGGGCCGGTGCACAGCATCTCGTCATAGCCTTCGTCCCCCACGACGGCCGGATCCTCGGCCGGAGAGACCCAGGGCGCGGTCGGGCCGATCAGGGCGTCGATGCCGTCCAGTGCCGCTTCCATGGCAGCGGTCAGCCGCTTCCTGTGCGCATGGCCCTTGAGATAGGCGATGCCACTAACACCCGGCCCCGCCTCGATCTGGGCCCGCGTCACGTCGGCATAGGCATCGGCATGGGCGGCAAGGCGGCTTTCGTGGATGATCGCTGCCTCGGGCAGAAGAATGTCAAGCAGGGCCTCGGCCATGCCCTCGAGTTCGGGCAGCCATACGTCTTGGAAGGTGGCACCCGCCCGCGCCATGCCGGCAAGGGCCGCCTCGAAGGCGGCGCTTACATCCGGGCGGATGCAGGGGGCGCCGGAATGATCCCGCAGGATGCCGAAGCGGCGCCCTTGCAACGGCAGGGCCTCGGTCGGTCCGGTTTCGGCGGTCAGAGCGTCGAGAAATGCCAGCGCATCGGCGCAGGTCCGCGCCATCGGTCCGGCGTGATCCAGTGTCCAGGACAGGGGAAAGACCCCCTCGAGCGGGACAAGGCCGAAGGTCGGCTTCAGCCCGACGATCCCGCAATACGAGGCCGGAATGCGGATCGACCCCCCGGTATCCGTCCCCACCGCCGCAAAGGCCATTCCGGCCGCAACGGCGGCAGCACTTCCGCCCGAAGACCCGCCCGACGTCCTGTCGCTGTCCCACGGGTTGTTGGTCTGACCGACGACGGGGTTCACTGCGCCATAGGCGAACTCCAGCAGATTGGTCTTGCCCACCAGAACCGCCCCCGCCGCTTCAAGCCGCTCGGCGATCCGCGCATTGCGGCCGGGCACGGTGCAAAACACGGGCGACGAGCCATAGCCGGTCGGAACGCCCGCTACGTCGATCAGATCCTTGAGCGCCACCGGCACGCCGTGCAGCGGTCCGCGGTCGATTCCCTGCGAAAGCTCAGCGGCTGCGCGGCGTGCGGCCTCTCTGGCCGTGTCGGCGGTCACCGTCGCGAAGGCGTTCAAGACGCCATCATGGCGGGCGATGCGGTTCAGGCAGTCCTCGACAGCCTCGAACGGCGTGATCCCGCCATCACGGAAGGCCCTGCCAAGAGCCGCGATCGACATGAAACCGATTTCGCCTTCTGGCATTCAAGTCCCTTTCGGTGCCCCGGGAAAAAGAGGTGTGCGACATGAACCTCATCGCCGTTCTCGTCACTGCAAGGACCATCAACTGCTTTGCAGGACCATGGTCGTCAGATCTCGCCTCGGGCGCGGCAACACCGCACGGCTGCCTTGCCTCGCGTCCCTTCCGTGGAAAGGTAGTGATCCTGCGATGATGTCAGGAAAGCAAGGCCTATCTGGTGCATGTGGATGCCATTGCCCGGGATGTTCAGGTCGCATCCACGGCTGCAAGCAGGTCGAACATGAGGTCGAAGAACCGGGCGGCATCGACCCCCGAGGCGACATGCGCATTCGGCGGCAGGCCGCGTTCGTTCCAGTAATCCGCCACCGTGGCGCCGAAGGCATGGGTCGCCGTCAGGTCGATGGCGACATGGGCATCGCGCGTGGTGATGAGCGAGGGCTCGATCACGCAGGCAAGTGCGAGCGGATCGTGCATCGCGCCGCCCACCCCCATCTGCCCCCGGTGGAGCTTTTCGTAATGCCGCAGCCAGTCGTGCACCACGCGGGCGAAGGGCGTGTCGATGGCGGCAAGGCGGGCGAATTCCGGCTCCTCGATCAGGACCTGCATCGTCACGTCGAGCCCCACCATCGTGACATCGAGGCCCGAGTTCAGCACGATGGATGCGGCCTCGGGATCGCAGAAGATGTTGAACTCGGTCGCGGTGATATATTCGCTGCGCCGGTACATCGCCCCGCCCATCAGAACGACCCGCGCGATCCTGTCGCGCAGTTCGGGGTATTTCAGCAGGAACATCCCGATGTTGGAAAGCGGCCCGGTGGGCACCAGCGTCACCGGCCCAGGTGCGGCACGCAGTGTGTCGGCGATGAAATCGACGGCGTGGCGGGGGTCGAGCGGCATGGTCGGATCGGGCAGGTAGGGCGTGCCGTCAAGGCCCGAAGGGCCGTCCGCCGTGCCCAGCACAAGGTCACGGGCAAGCGGTTTCTCCATCCCGGCCGCGACGGGAACATGCGTCGCCCCGATCAGTTCGAGGATGCGCCGGGCATTCGCGGTCGTGCGGTCAAGCGTGGCATTGCCGCAGGTGGTGGTGATGCCGAGGATCTCGATCGCGGGGGAACAATGCGCCATGACGATGGCGATGGCATCGTCATGGCCGGGGTCGCAGTCGAGGATGACGGGAACGGGCCGGGTCATGCGCCTTGTCCTTGATCGAGGGCGACCAGCGCCTGTTTGAAGCCCGCAAGGAAGGCCGCGCCGTCAAGATCCTCGCAGATGCGGGTGGTGGCGGGGCCTTCGAAATGCAGGATCTGCCGCCCGCGATGGGCGACCGTCTGGCCCCGGACAAGCCGTTCGTGCAGCGCCACATCCACATGGAGCGGCGGGGTCATGCCGAAAAGATGCGGATAGGGCACGGTGGCCACCGCAATGGCATCATCAAGCGGGAAGCCGACCAGCCCGAAGAACTCGCGCCAGATGTCAATGTAGATGGGGAAGGTTTCGGTCACGAAGCGCGTGACCGGCCCCTGCGGCCCGGCGGCAAGATCGGCAAGATCGTCCCGCGTCATCATCGAGGGGGCGACGCGGTTGTCCTCGCAGATGTCGAGCGGGACCAGCACGACCGGGGCACCCGAATTGAGGACGACCTTTGCCGCCTCGGGATCGGCCCAGATGTTGTATTCCGACACGGGCGTGATGTTGCCCGGCGTCCGGAAGCAGCCGCCAAGGACGACGATCTGCCGGACCTTGCCGGCAATGTCCGGGGCCTGGCGCAGCGCCATGGCCACGTTCGTCTGGGGGCCGGTGGCGACGATGCTGATCTCTCCGGGATTGGCGCGGACCATGTCGATGATGAAATCGACCGCGTGCATCGCCAGCGGTTCGCGCGCGCGGGGCGGGGCAGGGCGGTTGAACCCTTCCAGCCGGTCGCCGAAGCGTGCGCGCAGGCGCTTTTCGAAATGGACGGGGGCCTCCATGTCGGCGGCCGAATTGCCGACGAAGGGCCGCCACGCGCCCGAGGCCACGGGCACATGATCGGCCCCCGCGACGGACAGGACATGGAGCGCCACGCCCGTCACCTGTTCGACGCTGCCCGCCGCGCCGTGGCAGCAGGTCACCCCCTCGAGCAGGATGTCGGGGCATCCTTGCGCGTAAAGGATGGCAAGCTGGTCGTCACCCGCCCCGTCGATATCAAGGATGATCCGTTCCATCAGGTCCCTCTGGGTGAAGCGGTGAGTGTTCGGCGCATGGTCCGGTAGACCTTGTCCCGCTGCCGCCAGCTGAGCGCGAAGAGCGCCAGCAGCGACACGAGATAGGGCACCATGAGAACAAGGTAGGAGGACATCCCGACCGTCTGCAGCCGCAGCGCGACGGCATCGGCGAAACCGAACAGAAGGCAGCCGAAGAAGACCTTGAACGGATCCCCGTTCGAGAAGATCAGCACAGCCACCGCCATGAAGCCGCGCCCCGCCGACATGTTCTCGGCGAACATGGTGATATAGCCCAGCGACAGATGCGATCCGGCCAGCCCCGCGAAGACGCCGCACAGAACCGAGGCGATGTGCTGCATCCGCGTCGTCCGGATGCCCAGCGATTCCGCCGCCTCGGGCTTTTCGCCGGTGACGCGGATGTAAAGGCCTAGGCGGGTGCGATACTGGATCGCCCAGACCACGAAGACAAGGACGATGGCGGCATAGATCAGCGGTGTATAGCCCGACAACATCTGCCCCCAGGGCCGCGTGCCATGGATGAACGGCACCTGAAGCCGGGGCAGGCCCACGATGCCCGGATTGCCGATGGACCCGCGCACCCCGAAGCTCGCCGTGGTGAGCGCAATCGTCCGCCCCCCCGGCCGGCTGTTGGGCGGACGGCCCCGCCCCCCCTCGGTGGCGCGGAGGGTGACGACCAGCAGCGAAAAGATCATCGCCATGGTCACCGCGGCACCGATCCCGCACAGAAGCCCCACCCAGGCCGACCCCGACCAGAGCGAACCCAGAACCGCAAAGAAGGCCGCGACCAGCATCTGCCCTTCGAGGCCGATGTTGAAGATCCCCGCCTTGGTCGTGAACGACCCGCCAAGTGCCACCAGAAGGATGGGCGTCGTCGTCCGCAGCGTGGCCGCGACCAGCGAGACGGTGAAGATCGTGCTCAGAATCTCCATCTGCGTTCCCCGCTGACCCCGCCCCGGCGGCGGAACAGGAACTGCGCCGAGACGCAGAGGATTAGGAAGGCCGGGATCACGGTGATGATCTCGCGGCGGGCCGAGGTTTCGACCTCCATCAGAAGCGACCCGGCCCGGAGCGCGCCGAAGAAGAGCGCCACCACGACGACGCCCAGCGGATGGCCATTGGCCAGAAGCGCCGCGATCACCCCGTCGAAGCCGAAACCGGGGGCGAAGCCTTCCATGAAGCGGTGATGCACGCCCAGCGTCTCGACCCCGCCGGCAAGGCCGCCGACCGCGCCCGAGGCAAGAAGCACCAGCACGATGTTGCGCTTGACCCGCACCCCGCCATATTCGGCGAATTTCGGGTTCGACCCCATGGCCGACACGGAATAGCCCGCCGAGCTGCGCGTCAGGAAAAGATGCAGCCCCACCGCCGCGACCAGCCCGATCAAGAGGCCGATATTGACCCGCGACCCGTCGATCAGGCGCATGAGATGGGCCGTGGCGGCGACGGGTTCGGTCTCGGACCAGCCGCCGGGGCGCTTGAAGACCACGATCGTCAGATAGGATGTCAGCAGCACCGCGACATAGTTCATCAGGATGGTCGAGACGACCTCGTTGGCGTTGTAGCGCGCCCGCATGATCGCCGGAATGCTGATCCAGAGCGCGCCCGCCACCATCCCCGCGGCCAGCCCGACGACGGCATGCAGGACCGGCGGCAACTGGAAGCCGAAGCCGATCCACGCGGCGGCGAAGGCGCCCACGTAAAGCTGGCCCTCGACCCCGATGTTGAACAGCCCCGCTCGCAGCGCGATGCAGGCCGCCACGCCGCAGGTGATGATCGGTGTTGCCTGCAGAAGCGATCCGGCCACCCGTTCCGGCGTGCCGAAGGCACCGCGCAGAAGCGTGCCGAAGACGTTGACGGGGTTCTCGCCCACCATCAGGATGATGAGCGCGCCGCCAAGGATCGACACGACCAGCGCGAAGACCACGCTGATCGGCCCTTCGGCCCAAGCGGGCACCTTGCGGGCCGCGGGCACAGCCGCCGTTGCATCGGTCATTCGGCGGCCCTCTCGCTTGTCCGGCCACCCATCATCTGCAGGCCGATCTCGTCCAGGGTGGCGGTCTCGGGGTCCATCTCGGCCTGTATCCGTCCGTTGAACATCACCAGAAGCCGGTCGGCCAGCCGCAGGCATTCGTCAAGCTGGACCGAGATCAGCAACACTGCCACGCCCGCCGCGCGCTGGCGCATGACTTCGTCATGGATCCCCTCCATCGCGCCGATATCCACGCCGCGCGTCGGCTGGTCCACCAGCAGGAACGGCTTCTCCTGCGAAAACTCGCGCGCGAGGACCACCTTCTGCATGTTGCCGCCCGAGAGCGACTTGACCGGGGCGTCCGGTCCCTGCGTGCGAATGTCGAAGCGCCCGATCAGACCCTTCGCCGCCTCGCGCACTATGCCCCAGCGGATGATGCCGCCCCTTGCCCAGGGCGCCTGGTGCTGACGACCCATGAGGATATTTGCGCTGATCGTCTCGCGCGTGTCCACGCCGCGGACAAGGCGGTCGGCGGGCACATGGGCCAGCCCCGCGGCGCGCACCTGATCGGCCGGGGCCCCGCTTACATCGCGCCCGCTCAGCGTGATCTGCCCGTGGCTGAGCCGGCGCAGGCCCGAGATGACCTCGGCCAGTTCGGTCTGGCCGTTGCCGTCGACCCCGGCGATGGCGACGATCTCGCCCGCGCGGACCGCGAAGCTGACGTCGTGCAGCGCCTGAAGGCCGCGATCGTCATGGGCATCGACGTTGCGAAGGCTCAGGACCGTCGCCCCCCCGGTCGCCGCGCGGGCCTTGCGACCGAAGGTCACCGGGCGGCCGACCATCATCTGCGCCAGACGGCCCTCGGTCGTCTCGGCGGTCACTTCCGTGCCGATCGCCGCACCGTCGCGCAGGACGGTCACCCGGTCCGAGGCGGCCATCACCTCGTCAAGATGGTGCGTGATGAGGATCACCGACATCCCCGCCTCGGTGAAGCCGCGCAGGGTGCGGAACAGGTCGCGGCTTTCCTGCGGGGTCAGGACGGCGGTCGGCTCGTCCAGGATGACGGTGCGTGCGCCCCGGGCCAGCACCTTCAGGATCTCGACCCGCTGCTCGATCCCCACCGAAAGCTCGCGCACGGGGCGGTCGGGATCGACCGTCAGCCCGGTGCGGCGCGACAGGTCGCGCACCCTTGCGCTCTGGGCCGCCCGGTCGATCAGGCCGCCGCGCGTGGGCTCCATCCCCAGGAAGATGTTCTCGGCCACCGTGAGTGAGGGGACCAGCTTGAAATGCTGGTGCACCATGCCCAGACCGAGGCGGATGGCATCCTGCGGCGACAGGATCGTGGCTGCGCGGCCATCGACACGGATCTGCCCTTCGTCCGGGACGATCATCCCGAACAGGCAGTTCATCAGCGTCGTCTTGCCGGCCCCGTTCTCGCCGATCAGGGCGTGGATCTCGCCCCGGCGCACCGCAAGGGAAACGTCCCGGTTCGCCGTGAAGGCTCCGAACCGCTTGGTGATGCCGACAAGTTCGACCGCAAGGTCGCTGTCCTTCGGGGGTGCTGCTGTCACCTGTCCGCCGGTCCGCTGCTGCTGTTCATGCCGGAAATCGAGGCGGGCGGCGGCATCAGGGTCGCCGCCCGCCGACGACCATCAGTCGTTCAGGGCGACCGCGATCTCGCCCGAGACGATGCCTTCGCGGATCGCCTCGACCTGATCGAGGATGTCCTGCGGGATCTGGTCAAGGATGTCCTCGCAGATCTTCAGCTCGACCCCGCCGCTGGCGACGCCCACCTGCACGGTGCCCGGCACGACCGGGGCGGTGCCGGTCACATGGCCCTCGATCACGTCATAGACGGCGATATCGGCCCGCTTGAGCATCGATCCCAGCATCGCGCCCGGGGCAGAAGGGCACTGGTCGATATCGACACCCACCGCAAAGGCCCCCGCAGCCGCCGCTGCCTGCAGCACGCCCTCGCCGGTCGGGCCGGCGGCCTGATAGATGGTGCCGATCCCCTGCCCGAACAGCGCCATGGCCAGTTCGCTGCCCTTGGCGGGATCGTCGAAGGTGCCGGCAAAGACATCGACCACGCGCACATCGGGGGCGTTGTCGGCAACACCCTGCTGCATCCCCATCAGGAAGTTGCGGATGACCGGAATGTCGCGCCCGCCGACGAAACCCAGTTCGGGGCCGTTGGCGAATGGGGCCACGCCCTCTTGCGCCAGAAGGCCGGCCAGCGCGCCGACCATGTAGGACCCCTCTTCCTCGAGGAAGTCGATATAGGTCATCGTGTCGCCTTCCAGCACGCCGTCGATGAAGATGAAGCGCGTGTCGGGATTGGCCTCGGCGGTCTTGGACAGCGCATCGACCAGTTCCCAGCCCATGACGAAGATCAGGTCGTAGCTGCCTTGGGCGAGGTTGTTGAACTGCTCTTCATAGTCGAGCGCCCGGTTGCCCGTGTCGACGATGGTCAGGTCGATCCCCAGATCGGCCTGCGCCTGTTCGAGACCCTGCATGATCGAGATGCCGAAGCCCTGCGAGAAATAGCCCGAGATGGCGGCCACCCGCACCTCGTCCTCGGCCGCGACAAGGCCCGTGCTCAGTGCCAGTGTGCCGGCCGTCGCGATCAGGCCGGACAGGAGTTTCCGTGCAGTCATGATTGGTGACCTCCACCGTTGGTTTTAGTTGGTACTCGCATGATCGCCGCAAGATGCCCCCGGTTGTCAAGCCTTTGTCGAAGCCGAGGCGCAGGTTCGGCGTTCCGTCCGGTGTCCGCCCTTGCGACCGCTTGGCAAGGCGCCGCGCGCGGGAATTCGCACCGGCCACAGCCGGGCCCCCGCGCACCGCCGACCACCCCGGCCGCCGGGGACGGGATCATTCGTAAACTGACAAACCGTCCCGATGCGGTTTCAGGTCAGCCCGTCCTTTCCGGCCACCTCGGCGGCCTGCAACCCGCCGACCCGTGGCAGTGGACGGCCACCATCGGCAAGGGCGACGGCCAGAACGATTTCATTCGCGCGGGGCGCATCGGGAATGCGGATCTCGATCCCGTCGAAATGGCTGCGCACCCGCGCCGCCACGACATGGCCCAGCGGAATGTCGAAGGCCGCGCCGGGGCCGCAACGCTTCTTCGACGAGGGGATCAGCGCGGGCGCATGACCCAGAATCTGCCGGATCGGGGCGCCAAGGCGGGGGTGCATCAGGGCTGCGGCATGTTCCAGTTCGCCATCCTCGCCCACGGCGGCGGCCTTGCCGAAGCTTTCGACCCGGTCGGGCGCGGCCCCAAGAAGGCGCAGGGCACGCGTCGCCAGTTCGCGGCCCAGTTCCTCGCCGATCTCGAACAGCAGGGTCAGGTCGGGCTCGAACCGGCCGGCAAGGGGATTGACGATGACCGCCGCCGACACGGCGCGGCGAATCGGTCGGTGCAGGGTCTGGCCCGCCTCGATCCGCGTCTCTTCGACAAAGCTCAGGATCTTGCGGACAGTGGCCTTCATCGCAGACCGTCCTTGCCCTCGATCGCGTCGGCCGCCAGCCCGCCCGAGCGGGCGTGGATGCGTGGCCCTGTGGTCATGGCAAGGATCAGCACCATCTCGCCGGCGCGGGGGGCGTCGGGGATGCCCAGCTCGATCGCATCGAAATGGCTGCGCACATACGAGGCATTCACATGGGTGATCGGAATGTCGATCCGCGTGCCCGGACCCCCGACTTTCTTGGTCGAGGGCACGATGGCCCGGCTGTTCTCCGGCCCCAGCAGATCGCGCATCGCATAGCCGCCGGGATTGTGCCAGAGCGCGCCGTGCTCGATCTCGCCGGCGGTGCCGACGACGACACCCTTGCCATAGCCCTCGATCCGCCCGGCCTCGCCCCCAAGCGCGTTCAGAAGCGTCGCGGCCATGGCATTTCCCAGGGGTCGCAGGTCCTCCATGAAGCCCTGGATATCGGCCACGAAACGGCCCGCGAAGGGATTCTCGATCACCGCCATGATGGCACCCCGCAACAGCGGGCTTGCGGGGGCGGGGCCGCCTTCGTGAAAGACCTCCTCGATCTGGACAAGCTGCTTGCGAAGCGGAGGGGCGGTCATGGCGGGGTTCCCGAAAGTCATATGTATGCACATGAACCATATCGCGCTGCCGGGCCTGTGCAACGAAAACCGTGCGGGAAGACCCCGAAAAAGAGGGTCATGGGGGGCAGCGGGGCAGGTCCGCATCATCCGCAGTCGGTCGATCTATCTGTCGCCGGTATCGGGCCGATGGTCGGGAAAGGTCGGGGCCTCGGGCGCGTTGGCCCAGCTTTGCAGGGTCTGCCCCCCGTCGATCAGCCATTCCGCACCGGTCACGTGCCGCGCCTCGTCCGAGGCGAGGAAGGCCACGGCCGCCGCCACATCGGCGGGCTGCCCGATGCGGCGCAGCGGGATGCGGTCGGCGAAGCGGCGCACGGAGGCCAGATGGGCGGCCCGGTCCGCCGCCGGCACGCCAAGGGCGGTCTCGATCACGCCGGGGCAGATCGCATTGACCCGGATGCCGTATCCGGCAAGGTCGAGGGCCGCGCTTTTCGTCAGGCCGATGACCGCGTGCTTGGTTGCCAGATAGCCGGGGCTGGCCGAGAGCACGTCCCATCCCGCCATGGAGGACCCCATGTTGACGATGCTGCCGGGCTGCGCTTGCGCGATCATCGCCCGCGCGGCGGCGCGCAGGACAAGGAACTGGCTGCGCAGGTTGGTGCGCACCACATGGTCCCAATCCGCAGGGTCAAGCTCGTGCACCGGCGTCACCGGCCCCGAGATCCCGGCATTGTTGAACACCACGTCCAGCCGCCCGAAGTGATCGAGCGCGGCCGCGACGGCGGCAGCTGCACCGTCCTCATCGCCAAGATCGGCCTGGACGGCGATGGCATCGGGCAGGGTCGCGGCCAGATCGGCGGCGCGCGCCCCTTCCAGATCGGCCAGCACGATCCGGCCCCCTTCCTGCGCAAGACGCCCGGCCGTGGCCCAGCCGATGGACCCCGCCCCGCCGGTGACAAGGACGACCTTGCCTTCGAACCGTTTCATCCGCCCTGGCCCTCCCCCGCATAATCGCGCCAGCTGCGGCACGGCACGAACCCGAGCGCGGCCCGCGCCAGCCCTGTCGAGATCAGGCTGGCGTGGCCGGTAAAGCCCGGCGCCATCTGGACATCGGCCCCGAAGGCCGTGGTCACCAGATCGCGGCTGGGGCGGTCGGAATAGCTGTCCGCCGCCGAAAGAAAGCAGCGCAGATGCCCCGCCCCGCCCCGATCCAGCGCGGCCACGAAGGCATCGCCCGCATCGCGCGCATCCAGATAGGCCCAGAGGTCTGCCGCCGCCCCCGGCGTTTCCCGGCGGGGGCCGATCTCTGCCCCGAAGGTCGCGGCGGTCTGGATCCACGGCATCCGCAGGCTTGCGGCGCGAAAGTCGCCCCGGCGCACGGCGGCCTCGACCACTTCCTCGGCCAGCCACTTCGTCAGCCCATAGACATCCTGCGGCGCGGCGGGCACCGATTCGTCGATCGGCAGGCGGGCCGGAACCGGGATGGCCGGGGCGAAGGGATAGCCGAGGATGCTGAAACTTGACGCCTGCACGAAAACCCCGGCCCCCACGATCCGCGCGGCCTCGGTCGCGGCATGGATCGTCGCCATGTTGACGCGGAACACTTCGGATGCGGTGCGTCCGACGGGGCGCGGGATCGCCGCGCAATGCGCGACGGCCTCGGCCCCGTCGAAGGCCTGCACCGTGGCGCCAAGGTCGCACAGGTCGGCGGTGACGGCCTCCCATCCAGGGGGCTGCGGGGCGCTGTCGACACCGACGACCCGGTGCCCCGCCGCCACGCAGGCAGCTGCGACATGCCGCCCCAGAAACCCGGCCGCGCCGGTCACGACAACCTTAATCCCTTTGCCCCGCCGACTGTCTCCACCAACTGTTCGTATCGCAACAAACAACAGGCTCCGGCATCACTCAAGCCCCCATGCGCATCCGGGCCGGGGTTCGGTCAGCAAGGGTTCGTTCGTCTGGCGGGTTGACTTTGGCGGGGCGCTGAATCTCTATGACTACGAATGATCACCGGACAGGAGGCCCGCGGCTTGGATGTCTTTTCGTCGCACCGGCAGGAAACTGGACTGACGCTTGCCCCGGCGCGGGCGGCGGTCGTCGTGGTGGACATGATTAACGAATTCTGCAAGCCGGGCGGCAAGATGGTTCTTCCCGGTTACGAACGCCTTGTCGGCCCCCAGCTTGCCGTGATCCAGGAGGCCCGCAAGGCCGATGTGCCGGTCGTCTGGGTGCATGATGTCCACCGCGCCAACGTGCGGCAGGATCGCGAATGGCTCAAGCGGACGCCGCACGGGCTTGAGAACACCTGGGCCATCGAGATCATCGAGGATCTGGGCGCGCGCCCCGACGAGATCCACGTCGTCAAGCGCCGCTATTCCGCTTTCTTCGGCACCGATCTCGACCTCACGCTCAAGGACCTTGGCGTCACGCAGCTGATCGTCTTCGGCGTGGTCACGAATATCTGCGTGCGCTCGACCGTGCATGACGCGTTCTTTCTTGGCTACGAGGTTGCCGTGCCGCAGGATTGCTGCGCCGCCACCGGAGAACGGGAACAGGACAGCAGCCTTTATGACATCGCCACCCATTTCGGCACCGTCACTGACGCGGCCACCCTTGCCGAAACCCTGGCCGGCGGGGGCGGGCCCATCCCGGCGATCGAGATCGCCGGTTGACCGAGTATCTGGACAGGACGCAGCACATTGAGCGGCACAAGAGGCAAGCCGGAGCAGTTCCCCGACAGCCCCGAGGCGACGCCCGTGTCGCGTGACGAGATGCAGGTCATGTTCGCGCGGTCCGGCTATGCGCTTGAAACCCACCCGGCGCATCTTGTCCGGCGCGTTCACCAGCGGGCGACGCAGCATTTCCAGCAGGTGATGGAGGGCGACAACCTTTCGCCCACGCAATTCGCCGCGCTGGCGACGATCCTCAAGCATGGCGCGGTGTCGCAGAACCATCTGGGTCGCCTGACCTCGATGGATCCGTCGACGATTTCGGTCGTGGTGCGCAAGCTGATCAAGGACGGTCTGGTCCGCCGCCGGCGATCGACCATGGATCAGCGGCTGACGATCCTGACCCTGACGGAACGCGGGCAGGATTTCACGCTGGCGCGGCTGGAACAGTCGAACGAGGTCGGGCGGCGGCTGCTTGCGCCGCTCGATCCGCGCGAGAGGGCGGTCTTCCTGTCGCTGCTGGCGCGCCTCTGCGCGGACGAGGCCGATGACGGGATGGAAAGCGGCACCGGTGACGACGCAACCGACCTGCCCGCCGGTGCTGCCCTTTCCGCGCAAGCCGGAGGGGGCTGAGCATGGCCGGACCCGCGCCCGCAGAACAGCCGAAGGGACGCATCCTGATCCGCAATGTCGGGCTTATGCTGAGCGGCGATCTTGCCCGACCGATCCTCGATGCCGACGCGCTGGTCATTGTTGACGGCCTGATCGACCGGATCGGGCACGCGGACGATATGGCTGGTGAGCCCGCCCCCGACATGGTGATCGACGCGCAGGGTTGTGCGCTCTGCCCCGGCCTGATCGACAATCACGTGCATACGGCGGCGGGCGACTGGACGCCCCGCCAGAACCAGATCGGCTGGATCGATTCCTCCATGCACGGCGGCATCACCACGATGATTTCCGCGGGCGAGGCGCATTACCCCGGCCGCCCGCGCGATCCGGTGGGGGTCAAGGCGCTGGCCATCGCCAGCCAGCGCGCCTTTGCCGCCTTCCGTCCGGGCGGGGTCAAGGTGATCGCCGGCGCGCCGGTGCCGGAAACCGGCCTGACCGAGGACGATTTCCGCGAGATGGGCGAAGCCGGCGTCTCGATCGTGGGCGAGCTTGGCCTTGGCGGGATCAAGGACGGGCCGACGGGCCGCCTTGTGCATGGCTGGGCGCGCAAATACGGCATGACGACGATGACCCATACCGGCGGCCCCTCGATCCCCGGATCGGGCCTGATCGGGGCCGATGTCGTGATCGAGGCCGATGCCGATGTCATCGCCCATGTGAACGGCGGCCCCACCGCGCTGCCCGATGACGAGATCCTGCGGATCTGCCGCGAAAGCCCCCGCGCGCTGGAGATCGTGCACAACGGCAACCTTCGGACGGGGCTGATGGTGCTGGACTGGGCGATGACGAACGACGCGCTGGACCGGGTGATCCTGGGCACCGACGGACCCGCAGGCTCGGGCGTGCAGCCATTGGGGATCCTGCGGACGATCACGCATCTGGCCTCGATCGGCGGGCTTGCCGTTGACCGCGCGATCTGTCTGGCCACCGGCAACACCGCCCGCATCCGGGGCCTGACCGACCGGGGCGTGATCGCGGCGGGGCGTGCAGCCGATCTGGTGTTCCTCGACAAGGCCGAGGCGAGCGCGGGCGCCGATGTGCTGGGCGCCATTGCGACGGGCAACCTGCCCGGCATCGGCATGGTGATGATCGACGGCATCATCCGCACCCACCGCAGCCGCAATACCCCGCCGGCGCTGCGGGTGCCGGTGATCGTCCCGGACGATCCGTCGCGCCGCGCCTGATACATCGCCCCTGAAGGCAGATCCGCTTTCCGAGCGGTTCGCCTCGCGCCGGCGGGACGTTCCCGTCAGGTCCTTGCGTGATGCTGGCGCGGCAGGGGACCATCGTCAGCCATGTTCCGGGCGACCGGCCGCCGATCAACAGGGCCGCGCCCGAATGATGCACGGCCGATCCCGGATCCTCTGACGACTGGCGTGATGGCATCCGACCCCCCTGAGAGACCGGATGCGGGCACTCTCCGGGTTGCGCGTCGCGGACGGCAGGTGCCCGTCCGTTTCATTCCCTCTAGGCAAGACTGGTGACCCCGGCAGGATTAGAACCTGCGACCTACCGCTTAGGAGGCGGTCGCTCAATACCATGAGCTACGAGGCCAGCCGCTTTACTCTTGCCCG